>CAZNEU010000191.1:0-2079 GCA_964571915.1 uncultured Phycisphaeraceae bacterium | reverse complement strand
CGGCTACTACTTAGGCTGGATCCCCGGCCGGCTATAGCAAATAGACGAAGATGAACAGGCCGAGCCAGACCACGTCGACGAAGTGCCAGTACCACGCGACGCCCTCGAACGCGAAATGATGGTCGGGCTTGAAGTGGCCCGACCCGTCTTCGGCGTAGTCGTAGCGGCCCGCGAGTTCGGCCGAGAGATCGGCGATGAGGCCTGTCGCCTCGGGCGAGCGCGGGTCGGCGGGCGAGATGACGATTGGCGGGTGGGTGAGGGGCACGGCGAGCCAACGCTAGGGAAGCAATGAGCGAGCGATGCGCCTTGCCGGGTATCACGCCGCGCGGCGCGCCGGCGGCGCGACCCGGAGCCTACCACGCTCAAACGTTCCGCACCCGCCCGTGTCGGCGCGGCGGTATGCTCTGCCCATGAAGAACTCCGCCCCGCTGTCTTCTCTGGCCGTCATCGCCTTGGCCGCGCTCGCGGCAACCGGTGTGCTGGCCGCCGGTCCGCTCGATCGACTCGACGCGATTTACCCGTCGCTCGATGCGCTCTACATCGACCTGCACCAGACGCCCGAACTCTCGCTGCGCGAGGAGAAGACGGCGGCCAAGATGGCCGCGCGGCTGCGCGAACTGGGGCTGGAGGTGGCCGAGCGCGTCGGTGGCTGGGGCGTGGTGGGGGTGCTGCGGAACGGCCCGGGGCCGACCGTGCTGCTGCGGGCCGACATGGACGGCCTGCCGGTGAAGGAGCAGACCGACCTGCCCTACGCCAGCACCGCCACGGGCACGAACGCCGCGGGGGAGACCTTCCCCACCATGCACGCGTGCGGGCACGATGTGCACATGACCTCCTGGGTGGGCGCCGCCGCGCTGCTCGCGGCGAGCAAGAGCGAATGGAAGGGCACGGTGCTGTTCATCGCTCAGCCCGCCGAGGAGGTGCTGGCGGGCGCGCGGGCGATGGTGGCCGATGGGCTGTTCACGCGCTTCGGCAAGCCCGATTTCTGCATCGGCGTGCATGTAACCAACACCATGCCCGCGGGGCAGATCGGCGTGGTGTCGGGCCCCGCGTGGGCCGCTTCGAGCGCGGTGGACATCACGTTCTACGGGCGCGGCGGGCACGGGGCCATGCCGCACCGCGCCGTGGACCCGATCGTGATCGCCGCGCGGGCCGTGACGACGCTGCAAACGCTGGTGAGCCGCGAGACCAACCCGCTGGATTCGGCGGTGGTGACGGTGGGGACGTTTCACGCGGGCACGAAGCGGAACATCATCCCTGATGAGGCGAAGATCGAGTTGACGGTGCGGTCGTACAAGCCGGAGGTGCAGAAGGCGCTGCTGGCGGGCATCGCGCGGATCGCCAAGGCGGAGGCCGCGGCGGCGGGGGCGACGCGCGAGCCCACGGTGGTGGTGCGCGAGAACGAAGGGGTGGAGGCGACCGTGAACGACCCCGCGCTGTGCGAGCGACTGAGCGCGGCGCTGAAGCGCGGCATGGGCGATGAGGCGGTGCAGCCGACGGAGCCCATGATGGGCAGCGAAGACTTCGGCGTGTTCGGGCGGGTTGCGGGCGCGCCGGGCGTGCAACTGCGGATCGGGGCGATCGAGCCGGGCATGTTCGCGCGGGCCAAGGAGGCGGGACGGCTGCTGCTGCTCCCCTCCATGCACAGCCCGCAGTTTGCGCCGGATAAGGAACGGACGATCCGCGCGGCGACGGCGGCGATGACGCTGAGTGCGCTGGAGGTGTTGGGGAAGGGGAAGTAAGGCGGGCGGCGACTGCGAGAAGGGAGCGACCTACCCGGGCGGCGGGTTGTTTCGGTGCTGCAAGCGTGCGCGGGTCATGCGCTCGCGCAGGCCGCCCTCTTTCACGAAGTCTTGCTCCAACCGCCGGAGCTGCCGGTCGATCAGGTAATTGGTCTGGTGGATGAGACAGAGCGCGATGTTGGCCACGACGTCCGGCGGGCGGGTTTCCACGAACGCGCGGTAATCCTCGTACGTCTGCGGCGTCTTGCGGCCCAGCGTGCGGACGTATCGGGCTTCCTTGGAGTCCTTGTCCCACATGGGGAGGTCGCGGGCGCGGAGGTAGTCTTTGTAATCATCC
>CAZNEU010000190.1:0-5288 GCA_964571915.1 uncultured Phycisphaeraceae bacterium | reverse complement strand
CGACAAAATCGTGATCGCCCACGGCATGGGTGAGGGCGCCCACGATCACGACGATCACGCGATGACGGTCGTGGGCGTACTCGGGCCCACCGGCTCGGCCCACGACCGGGCGGTGTTCATCAGCGTGATGAGCACGTGGCTGATCCACGCCGAGGAGAACCGGCTGGCCGAGAGCGCGGACGCGGCGGAGCCCACGCCGGAGAACCTGCTGGCATCCGAGAAACTGATCACCGGGGCGTACATCGCGGTGAAGGGTCGGGCGGGGTCGAGCGCGCCGCCGATGGTGCCGGTGGTCTTCAACGACCTGCGCAAGGACACCTCCATCACTGTGGCCCTGCCCGGGCAGGAGATCGGCAAGTTGTTCACCATCGTGTCGAACATCGATCAGGTCTTTGTCGCTCTCGCGGCGGCGGTGCTGGTGTGCAGCGGCTTTGCGGTGATGCTCGCGCTCTACAACTCGATGGACCAGCGGCGGCGGCAGATCGCGGTGCTGCGCGTGCTGGGGGCCAGCCGCGCCAGGGTGTTCGGGTTGATCCTGAGCGAGAGCGCCGTCATCGGCCTGGCAGGGGCGGCGGGCGGTGTGCTCATGTGCCTGCTCGGTGTTCAGGGCACCGCGAGCGTGATGAAGGCACGGTTGGGGCTGGTGATCGACGCGGCGATCGACCCGCGCATGGCCATTCTGGTGGCGGCGGGCACGCTGCTATTGGCGTGTGTGGCGGGGCTGGTGCCCGCGGTGATGGGCTATCGCACGAGCGTGGCCCGGAGTTTGAGGCCGTTTGCGTGAGGCCTGCTGCCCCGGCGTTCCCGGCGCCCGGGGTTGCAAGCCGAGTCAACCGAAGGCCTGGTCGCGCAACAGGGCCTTGAAGCCGGCCTGCTGGAAGTGGCGGTCAGCGGTGAGCGCCTCGGCGCAGCCACACTCTCGCATGACGACGAACGAGATGCAGTCGGTGAGGCCCCACTCTTTGTCGGCGCGGGAATCGAAGAGGGCGAGGCCGCGGTCGAGCAAGTCGGTGGTGGCGGGCACGATGCGCAGCGCTGCCTGGTTGCGCAGTCCGCGGATCGTTGGGCTGACCATGTGCCGCCGGTCTGCCGCGGCCAGTGCATCGGCGATCTCGATCAGGATCAACTCGGTGGTGAGGAGCGGACCCGCTTGGCGGCCCCGGAGAAGGCGTGCAGTGCCGTGGTGTTCATCGTCGCGGAGGAGAAGGGCCAGCACGAACGACGTGTCAAGGAACACGGGCGTCACCGCTTTGGCGTCCCTTTGACATAGTGCTCGTGCTGGGCCGCGAAGTCCTTCGGCAACTCGGTGCTGGGGCCAGCCAGCCCCAACAACGCGTCGAAGAGCACGCCCGTGTCGTTGGCGACCTCGGCGGTGTTGCCCACATCGCAGACAACCCTGACCTTTGCGTTGGCGACCAGACCCGACGGAACCGGCTCATCGGGGACGAAGTTCTTGCCGTCAAAGTGTGCGTTTACGGTGGTCATGCGGCGTGGCCCGGGGGCGGCTGCGTGATTCTATCGCCTCGCCGGCTCCATCAACTGCTCGGGGTTCTGGAGCAGTTCCACCAGTTTGGCGAGCATGAGCGCGGCGGATGCGCCGTCCACCACCCGATGGTCGCAGGCGAGGCTGAGGGGCAGGAGTTTGCCGATTCCGATCATGCCGCGATGGACGACGACGCCTTCTCGGGCCCGTCCCACAGCGAGGATGCCCACCTCCGGGTAGTTGATGATCGGCGTCGCGAAGCGGCCCGCGTGGCTGCCCACGTTGCTGATCGTGAACGTGCCGCCGGTCAGGGCCTCGCGGCTGGCCGTGCGGTCTCGGGCGCTGTTGGCCACGAAGGCGATGTGGCGGCTCAGTTCCAGCACGCCCAGTTTCTCGGCATCGCGGATCACCGGCACCATCAGGCCGTTGTCGGTGTCGGTGGCGATGCCCAGGTTCACGGTGCGGTGCCGCACGATCTCCTCGAACTTGTCGTCGGTGGTGGAGTTGAAGTCGCTGAACTCGCCCGCCAGGCAGCGGCAGACCGCCGACGCGACGAAGGGAAGGAAACTCACCTTCTCGCCGCTGGCCGCGGCGAGTTTGCGGCGGAGCTGGTCGAGGGCCGAAACGTCGGCCTCGTCCATGACGGTGAAGTGGACGGTGTTGTTGAGGGATTCTTTGAGGCGGTTGGCGATGGTGCGGCGGATGCCGCGGATGGGCACACGCACCTCGGTTTCGCCGGACGGCACCCGTGAGGGCGCGGCACGCGGGGCGGGCGGCGGAACGGGGGGGGCGTGAGCCGCGGGAGCCAACGAACGCTGCCCGGCACCTGTGGCGGGGGCGGGAGCAGCAGCGGAAGACGGCGGACGAGACGTCCGCCCCACCGGAGCGGACCCACCCGACCCGGCGGTGCGCACGTCGGCTTCGAGCACGCGTCCGCCGATGCCGCTGCCGGAGATGGTGTCGATGTCCAGGCCCAGGTCTTTGGCGAGGCGTCGCACGGCGGGTGTGGCCAGAGCCTTGCCCGGCGCGGCGGAGATGCCGCCGAGTGCGCCGCCGACTGCGCCGACGACCGTGCCGGCATCTTCGCGCTCGGCCGCGGCGGGGGTGGCGGCGGGAGCGGGAGTGGGCGAGTGTTTGCCGTTGGTGCCCGCGTGTGAAGCGGTTGCCGGACCCGTCGCTGACGCTCCGGGCTCGTTCGACGCGCGCTCGGCGGACAGGATGTCCGCCCCACCAGAGCTGGCCTGGCCCTCGAAACTCACGAGGGCGTTGCCGACCTTGAGGATTTCGCCCTCGGCACCGTGCAGAACGGAGATCGTGCCCGAGCGCGGGCTGGGCACTTCGACGAGAGCCTTGTCGGTCTCCATGTCGGCGAGGATGGTGTGCTCCTCAACATATTGCCCAACCGACACGCGCCACTTGATGAGTTCGGCCTCATGCACACCCTCGCCCAGGTCGGGCAGGATGAAGTCGTTGGGGTTGGAGGCGGTTTTCTTGGCGTGGGACATGGGCAAATCCAAATGGCAAATGGCAAAGAGCAAATGGCAAAGCGGACAGGACCGCCCGACATGGATGATTATTGCTTCCTAGGCGTGGCCTTGCGCGTGCGATGGATGATCGTGCCCAGCACCTTGAGGAGTTCGTCCGCTTCCTGACCGAGGTTTCCGAGGCGCTGGGGCCGTACCCATGCCCGCCGCGCGACAAAGCGCAGCCAGAATCGCGTTTCATTCAACTCCTTCAACGCTATACCCAAGGTCTTGCAGAAGTCCTTGCGGCTGAGGGCTTCATCGGCCTCCCACACGTTCGCCCCTACCGATGTGCCAGAACCTTCCATCTGGTCGAGGATGCGAAAGGTCTTGCGCCCCTTGGCGATGTACTCGGTCACATCGACCACACGATGGCTGAAGTCCTCGACCCGTTCCAGGAATGCTGGCTTCATCCTTCCCATGAGGCGCCCCTCGCCATGTGTTCATTTGCTCTTTGCCATTTGCTCTTTGCCATTTCAGTACGCCGCCACCTGCGTCACCGCCTCTGCGATCTTCGCCGCGTTGGGCAGATACTCCAGCTCCAGTTTCGCGTACGGCATGATGCAGTCAAACCCGCACACACGCTGCACCGGGGCTTGCAGGTGCAGGAAGCAGCGTTCCTGGATGATCGTGGTGATCTCGCTCGCCAGGCCGCAGGTTTTGGGGGCCTCCTGCACAACCACCGCGCGTCCGGTTTTCTCGACGCTCGCGCAGATCGTGTCGATGTCCAGCGGGCTGAGCGTGCGCAGGTCGATGAGTTCGACCGACAGATCCTCCGGGAGCGTGTCGAGGGCCTCCAGGCACTGGAAGACATTGGCGCCCCACGTGATGATCGTGCAGTCGGTGCCCTCGGTCACCACCTTGGCCTTGCCGATCTCGATGGTGTAGTCGCCCTCGGGCACCTGCTCGCGATAGGAGCGGTAGACGCGCTTGGGCTCGAAGAAGATGACCGGGTCCGGGTCGCGGATCGCGGCGAGCAGCAGGCCCTTGGCGTCTGTCGGCGTACACGCACAGATCACCTTCAGGCCGGGCGTGTGGCAGTAGATCGCCTCGGGCGAATCGGAGTGGAACTCGGGGGCGTGGATGCCGCCGCCCCAGGGGATGCGGACCACGAGGGGAACGGTGATGCTGCCGCGTGTGCGGTTGCGGAAACGGGCCGCGTGGTTGGTGAGTTGGTCGTAGGCCGGCCCCAAGAAACCCTCGAACTGGATCTCCGGGATCGGTCGCTGACCGGCCATGGCCAGGCCCACGGCGGTGCCCATGATGCCCGATTCGGAGAGGGGCGTGTCGATGACGCGGTCCTTGCCGAAGCGTTTCTGGAGGCCGTCGGTAACGCGAAAGACGCCGCCGTTGAGGCCCACATCTTCGCCCAAGAGGACGACGCGCTCGTCGCGTTCCAACTCCTGGGCGAGAGCTTCGTTGATGGCATCGACGAGGGTGAGGCCGTCCTTCTGTTGCTTCTCAGTTCTTGCCATGGTGCGGGTCCAAAGGGCCAAATGGCAAAGGGCCAAAGGGCCAAATTCAAGGCAGGGCGGGAGGCTCGATGTTCTGTACCATCAACGAACGGCCGGCCGTTTGACGCGGGATCGAGAGAGGATGGTTCCCAGGACGAGTTTCAGTTCAGCGGTTTCATCAAGCAGCGGCGACACTCGTGGCTCGGGCAGCCACCCCCGGTGGGCGATCAGACGAAGCCAGAACCGACATTCGTTGAGTTCCTTGATGACAATGGCGATGGTCTTGCAGAAGTCTGCACGGCTCATGGCCTCGTCCGCCTCGAACGTGTTGGCACCCACGGACGTGCCGCAGCCGGCCACCTGGTCCTGAATCCGTGGAGGGCGGCGCTGAGCCGCGAGCGCATCAACAACATCGAGCACGCGATGGCTGAATCGCTCAGTCCGTTCCAAAAGTTCGGCTCGAAGTCGTCCCATGAGTCGATTCACATGTCAACGCAGGCGCAGGATTTGGCCGTTTGGCCCTTTGCTATTTGGCCATTTCAAGCCTAGTCAGCCCCGCCTGGCTCGGGTCCTGGCCCAGCGAGTGCGTCCGCATCGTCTCCTTCTGCCTGCGCAGTTCCGGGGGCATCGTCGCGTACATCGAATCGAACATCTCAGCCGTCGCCGGGGCTGGAATGGTTTCGCACTCCTTCACGATTGCAGACACCCACGCCTTGGCCCGGTCCTCCACCACCTTCTGCTTCGCGTCGTCCCACAGGGCCTTGCTCTCCAGATACTTGCGCAGGCGGATCAGCGGGTCTTTGCCCACCCAACTCTCCAGTTCGGCGG
>CAZNEU010000189.1:0-28335 GCA_964571915.1 uncultured Phycisphaeraceae bacterium | reverse complement strand
CAGGCGGGCCGGGCCGTCGCCGCCGCGCCCGTGAAGGTCGCCGGGGATGGTGTCGAACTCGACCACATCGCCGATGATGTAGCGCCACAGGCCGGCGCAGGTGCTCATGCACACGACGTACTTCTGCCCTTTCTCCACGCGATCGCAGGTGAACGCGGGCGGACTGGCATCGTGTACGCGCTCCAGCGGGATGAACTCGTAAAAGTTGCCGATGTCGCTGAGCAGACGCATGCCGGGGTCGCCGCGTGTGTCCTGCATGGCGATGAAGCCCTCGCTGGCGGGGTACAACTCGAGGCGCTGCGGCACATCAGCACCCTCGCTGCCGCCCGACCACGCGGCCCGCACACGCGGGGCGAAGGGGCTGTACTTCACGCCGCCATGAACCACCAGACGCAGATTGGGCCACACAGAGGAGATCGTGCGGGCGTGGGGGTGTCGCCCGCGCTCGCGGGCCAGTTCCAGCACCCGCTCGAACAGCACCAGCATCCAACTGGGCATGCCGCTGACCATGCGGACATCCTCGTCAACGCTCGCCCGAGCCATGGCATCGATCTTGGCGGGCCAGTCGCTCATGAGGGCGATACGTTTGCCGGGCAGATAGATCGCCGAGAGCGGCCAGCGGATCATCGGTGTCACCAGCCCCGACAGGTCGCCCGTCATGATGCCGTGCTGGTTGGTCTCCAGACTCGTGCTGCCCCCCAGGAACAGCGCCTTGCCCGCCAGCAGGCCCGGCAGGCTCACACCCATGCGCTGCGCATTGGCGAAAATATCCAGCGCCGCGCGGCGGTTGCTGCCCAGCATCTCGCGCGACACGGGGATGAACTTGTCGCCGGACGTGGTGCCGCTGGTCTGGGCAAAGTGCTTGACCAGGCCCGGCCAGAGCACGTGGGGCTCGCCGTGCTCCCTCATGCGGGCCACGAGCGGTCGGAAGGCCTCATAGTCCGTGGCAGGCACCTCTGCTCGATACGCCCCCACCAACTCCGCGTCGCCCGAGCGCGCGAGTTTGGAGAACCCGTGCGCGCGTCCGAACACGGTCGCCGCCGCGGTCTCCAACAGCATCCGCAGTTGCCGCACCTGAATCGCCGTCGTGCGGGCCTGCCAGTGGCGCGTGTCGGACAGCCTGCGCACCCGTGGTGCGAGCACGGCTGCAAGACCGGCACCAACGGCCGCGGTCCAGGCCACGCTCAGCCCGCCCCTCGTGGGGTGCCGTCGCACGGCCGCTCGGCCAGCGCCTGCACGAACTGCACCAGCGCCGCGGCGAAGGGGCCGGGGTGCTCGATCATGGGCACGTGCCCGCACCCGTCCAGCCACTCCAGCCGCGAGCCGCGGATCAGCGTGTGGAACCGCTCCGCGGCCTCGGGCGGCGTGACCACGTCCTGCCGGCCCCAGATCAACAGCGTGGGGGCGGCGATGCTTCCCACCTGGTCGCGGAGCACGTCGCGTCGGGCGGAGCGGCTGAGCCTGACCATGGCCCGTGCCCGCCCGCGCTGGCTGAGTTCGGCGTGGGCGCGGTCCACGTCGCTGGGGCGCATCTTCGATTGGTCAAAGAACAACTCCCCGATCTTCCTCTCCAGCCATTCGCGGCTCGGGCGGATCTGCACTTCGGCCACGATGGAAGCCTCGATCAGCCCGCTCGAACCCGCCAGCACGAGGCCACGCACCAGGTCCGGGCGCTCGATCGCCATCCGCAGCGCCACGTGCCCGCCGAAGGAGTTGCCCACCAGCACGCTGGGGCCGCCCACGTGCTCACGCAGGAAGCGCTCCGTCAATCTCGCCACACCCTCGATGGAGCAGTGCTCGCCCCGCAGTTCCAGCAGCGGCAGTTCGAAGAGCGTGCATGGCACGCGCTCACGCGCCAGCCGGACGACCTCTTCCCAGTGGTCGTTCAGGCCGACCAGCCCGTGCAGGAACACGACGCGCGCTGCGGTCGTGGGACGGAGCGGCAGAATGTCAATCACCTTCGCGTTGATGGCCCCCACGCTGGTGTCGCCGGGGTGTACGGGCCAGAGGGTGAGGCGGGCGGGCAGCATCGCCGCGGGCAGTCCTCCACCGGTGTTCGCCGTCGTCGGGTTGGTCGCGAGGCGGGTGGACATACCGAAACGGGGCCGTTGACGAAACGAGCGTGTTCACCATCATAAGAGAGGCCGGACCGCGGGTTGAAGGTGCCCAACCGGACCCGTACATCAAGGTTCTCGAACAGCATCAGCCGCCGCGTGCCCCTGCTTCGTCCATCCGTCCGTCCAGAAGCCGGACCACGCGATCGGCCCGCGCCGCCACGTCCGGATCGTGCGTAACCATCACCACCGTCAGTGCCGCGGCACGCCGGCGTTCGTCAATGAGTTCCAGAATGGCCCGGCCCGCCGCCTTGTCCAGGTTGCCCGTCGGCTCGTCGGCCAGCAGCACGGGCGGCTGGTTGATGAGGGCCCGGGCGATCGCCACGCGCTGGCGTTCGCCGCCGGAGAGCTCGCTGGGCCTGTGCCGCAATCGGTGCCCCAGGCCGAAAAGATTCAGCAGATCGGCCGCCCGTCGGCGCAGGTCCGGTGCGCGGCGGCTGAACCCGAACCGGCCGTGGCGGATCATGGCGCTCACCAGCACGTTCTCCATCACGTTCAGTTCCGGCAGCAGGTGGTAGAACTGGAAGACAAAGCCCACGCTCGTGTTGCGGTAGATGTCGATCGCGCCCGCGGAGAACGCCGTCACGCTGCGCCCGTCGAAGGAGACGGCGCCCAGCCCCCGGTCGGGCCGGTCGAGCCCGCCCAGCAGGTGCAGAAGGGTGCTCTTGCCCGAGCCCGAAGCACCCAGGATCGCAACCCACTCGCCCTTGGCGACCGAGATCGACACGCCGCGCAGCACCGGCACCTCCACCCGACCCAGCAGATACGTCTTATGGACGTTGTGCGCAGACAGGTACGCCGCAGGCACCGGCGGTGCAACGTCAAGCGTTGGGTTGGCAGAGAAGGAGGTCATGCCGGGCGTGTGTGTCGTGCGGGGAAAAGGGTCAAAGTTCAGAGTTCAAGGTTCAGAGTTCCGCCGTTCCGATGAGGCGCGTGTCGCGCACGCGCACGCGCTCGCTACTCAAACCGCAACGCCTGGACCGGGTCCATGCTCGCCGCGCGTATGGCGGGGATGAGCGCACCCACAACGGAGAAGAACAGGCCGCACGAGAGCACCAGCGCCGCCTTCCACGGCTCCACCACGCTGGGGATCTCCGTGAAGTAATAGACCTTGGGGTCCCACACCGCCACCTGGAACTGTGCTCCCAGGTAGTCGTGAATCTCGTTGATGTTGTGGATCACGCCGAAGGCGAGCAGCCCGCCGCACGCCGACCCCACCAGGCCGATCGCCAGGCCGTACCGCAGCCACAGCCACGCCACGCCCGCGCGGCTCGCGCCCACCGCCCGCAGAATGCCCACATCGCGCGTCTTCTCGCTCACCATTGCCCAGAAGATCGCCAGGATGAGGAACGATGCCGTGACCGAGATGAACGTGAGGATGGAGAGCACCACGATGGTCTCCTTCTTCACCGCGCCCACCAACTGCGCGTTGTTCTCCTCCCACGTGCGGATCAGCCGGTTGCTCGTCATCAGGATGTGCGCCGGCACGGCCTTGCCGCGGGCCGCTGCGAAGTCCGCGTACACGCCCAGGCAGCGGTCGCGGAGTGCCTCGGGCGACACGCCCGGCCGGGCCCGCACGAGCACGGTGGTGGCCCGTGCCGGCTCTTCGCCAAGCGTGCGCACCTCGCCGAAGGCCTCGCGTCCGCTCGCGGGGTCGCGCTCCACCGCCGACGTGTCGAGGTCGGTCGTGTTCAGCCGCTTGGCCGCGTCCATCTTCAGCATGCGTTGAAGCGTGGGCAGGGGCACCAGGGCGGTCCGGCGGTCAATCTCGAAGATGCCCGTGCGGAACTCGTTGGCCACGGGAAACACGCGTGAGGCCAGGTCGATCGTCCGCCCCTTTTTGTCCAGCGGCAGCACGCGCAGCGTCACCTCCGCGTTGGGTGCGAAGACTTGTTTCATCTCGACGTCGCCCGCCACGTCCGGCTTGCCCCAGCGTTTGATGGAATAAAAACCCTGCGTCTCCCGCTGCGAGAGCCCCAGCAGTTCGATCCCCGTCACCATGGCGGGCCGTTCCACCACGCCCCCCTGCCCGCCCGTGCCCCCACGGTCCGCCTGGCTCATCGCCAGCCCATCGTCCAAGGTCCGTCCCAGACGCTCCTGATACTCGGGGCTCAGGCGCAGGTCCTGGCGGTCGCGGTCCTTCTTCACCGGCCGCTCGAGCGGCCGCCACCACAGCGAGGCGTCAAAGTCCACCACCCGTGCATAACTGGCGGCATCGATCCCCTTCACCTGGATGCCCTCCACCCGCCCGTCGGGAAGGTTGACCACACCCAGCGTCTCGATGATCGGCGTGGCCGCCGCGACCGTGTCGGTCTCCTTCTCCAGCCGGGCAATCAGGTCGTCGTAGTACGCGAAGCCCACCGTGGGCCAGGTGATGAGCACGTCGCCCGCCATGGTCCGCCCGCTGGCCAGGAGCATGTTCAGGAACCCGCCCATCACCGACCACACGATCAGCACCATGGCCGTGCACAGCGTCACCGCCAGCGCCGCCAGCAGCGGCATGAGCCTGGTCGTGAGATACCGGCGTGTGAGCAGCGAGTGATACAAGCGGGGCGACTGTAGAGGGCGTGCGCTCGCGCGGCGGGGGTTGAGGTTCATCTCCCGGCACCGCCCGTCGCCGTTCTGCCGTGGTGCCAAACTACTTCAGGGCTTCCTTCACGCCCTTCACGCCTTCCGCCCCCGTCGGCACCGTGATCGACGAACCCTTGAAGTCCTCACCGATGGGTTCCGCACGTCCGCCCAGGTGCTCGGCCAGAAAGGCCTCGGCCACCGCGTAGAAACTCATGCGGTTTTCAGGACGTTGGAAGCCGTGGCCCTCGTCCGGGTACAGCACATAGGTGACGGGGATGTTCTTCTTCTGCATCGCCTTCACGATCTGGTCGCTCTCGTCCTGCTTCACGCGCGGGTCGTTGGCGCCCTGACCGATCAGGAGCGGCTTGGTGATCTTGTCCACAAACGTGATGGGCGAGCGGCTCGCCAGGAACGCACGCCCTTCTTCTGTCCGGTGGTCGCCCACCTGACGGGCCATGCGGTCCTGCATGGCCGCCCAGTACGGCGGAACCGTGTTCAGGAGCGTCGCCAGGTTGGAGGGGCCCACGATGTCCACGCCGCACGCGAACGTCTCGGGCGTGAACGTCACGCCCACCAGCGTTGAGTAGCCGCCGTACGACCCGCCCATGATGGCCGTCTTCTTCGCGTCGGCGATCTTGCTCTTCACCGCCCAGTTCACGCCGTCGATCAGGTCGTCGTGCATCTTGCCCGCCCACTCGCGGTTCGAGGCGTTCACGAACTTCTTGCCGAACCCCGTCGAGCCGCGGAAGTTCACCTGCAGCACCGCGTAGCCCCGGTTGGCCAGCCACTGCGTGGTCGCGGCGTAGCCCCAGGTGTCGCGGGCCCAGGGCCCCCCGTGCACAAGCAGCACCGTGGGCAGCGGCTTCTCCGGGCGGGCGTCGCCGTCCGTGTCGCTCTCGGGCGGCAGGGTGAGGTAACTCACCAGTTCCAGCCCGTCGCGGCTGGTGATCATCTGCGGGTGCATCTTCGCAAGCGTCTGGCCCTCGAGCGCGGCCACGTTGGAGAAGAGCAGCGTGGCCTTCCTGGCCGCGCGATCGTAGAGATACGTCCTGGCCGGCGCGTTGTCGAAGGTGTACGCCACCGTCCACGTCGCGTCGTCCAGCGAGCGGCTGGTGATGTCAAAGTCGCCGTCGACAACGGTCTTCAGGTAATCGGTGTCGGCCTTGATCCCAGAGTCCAGCACCTTCCACTCCGTCCGGGTGTGGTTGAATTCCACCGCCTGCATCGTTTTCAGGGTCGGATGGATCACGGCTCCTGCGGCATCCGCCTTCACGTTCTCGGCCAGCACCGCCGACTTGCCCGTCGCGATCTCCACCTTCACGACCGCCGCCGTGTCGCGCTCGCGGCTGTCGATCATGTACACATGCGTACCGGCTTTGTCCACATCCAGCGGGCGAGTCGAGGTGTTGTCCTCGAAGGCCACGCTCTGGAACGGCTCCCATTTCGCTGTCGGAGCGTTGCCGCCCGTGCGCTCGCCAACGCCGGCATACTTCAGAAGGTCGGTGCCGCCGTCCGGACGGGGCTTGGCCGCCAGCACGGGCTTGAAGTCGTCATCGGTGATGAAGTTGGCGAAGCCCTCGTTGTGCAACGCCAGCGTGCGCTCACCGGTGCGGATGTTGAGTTTGTACAGGTCGTGGAACTTCGGATCGCGGTCGTTCAGAGCCACGAGGATCACGTCGGGCGACTTCGGGCTGATCGTCTGGACCCGCGCCGTCGGGCGCAGGGGCTTGCCGTTTGGCTGCATGATCGGCTTGCCGTCGGGGCCGGCGATGCTGTCGATGGGCGTGAGGTCCTTCGCCACGCCCGTGCTCACGCCCGCCGCGTAGATCTTCCAGTTCTCATCGCCGCCCAGGTCGTTGGTGAACAGAATGTGCTGGCTGGTGTAGGCCCACCAGTAGGAGCGGATCCCGCGGGTGGTCTCGCTGGTGATCGGCTTCGCCTCATCCATTTTGCCCACGGGCGCCACGTACACGTTCATCACGCCGTCGCGCGGAGCCAGGAAGGCGATCTGCTTGCCGTCGGGGCTGATCTGCGCTCGGGCCTTGTCCGGGTTGCCAAAGAGGATCGCGCGGGCGATGAGTTTGGCTTCCGGCTGCTTGGCATCGTCCCGCCCTGTCGCGGCACGCCCCAGGGGCGCGGCACCCGCAGCCAGAGCCAGGAACGCGGCGGCGGACGAAACGCGACGGGCGGTAGCAACCATGATCGACTCCGTGAGGGGTGAATGCCGCGGCGGCGGCTCGATCATTATTGGACGGCACGGGCGAGCGATTGCGGGCCAGTTGGAGGAGCCCCCGGAATGCTGAACTCGCCTCTGCGAGCCCTGCCGGCTGGTGGCCCCGGCCCACCCCTCGGAAACGGGTCGCCGGCCGTGCATGGGACTTCTGTTACAGGTGCTGCTGGAGGAACGCGAGTTGGATGGTCTTGGCCTCCGCCGCCACCCGCCCGAAGCCGTTGTGCTCTCGCGGCGCGCCGGTGCTGGGCCAGGTGTGGACCACCACCGGCACATCGGCGGCACCGCTCGCCGCGTAATGGGCACGCAGCGAGTCGGCAAAGGTGGTGATGCAGGCGAGAGGCACCACGTCGTCTGCCTCGGAGTGGAGGGCGAGGAGGGGGATGGGCCGCCACGATGCCAGGTGGCGGCTGGGGTCCAGCGGCTCAACGCGTTCGGGCGGGTGGATGCGCGGCGGGCGGCTTTCCAGCGGCAGTGCCGAGCCGCTGCAGAGCATTTCGAGGTTGCCCGCCGCGCCTTCGATGCAGGCGCAGCGGAACGGGTGCTCGTCGCAGAGGCGGCGGAGCGTGATCATGCCCCCGGCAGACATGCCGCCGAGTGCGAGGCGGGAGGCATCGAACACGCCTGCAAAGGCGGCGCCCGCGAGCGCGGCGACAATGCGGTCGATCTCCGCGATGCCCAGGGCGACGAGGTCGAGCGTGGCGGCGCGCGTGTGAAAGGCGGGGTCAAGCCGTTCGCCGTGGCCGGGCAGGTCGATGGCGCAGGTGGCGATTCCGGCGCGCAGGAAGCGGAGGTAGCGACCGTTGTCGAGTTCTTTGGACACCGTGCGGCCGTGGAGCCAGATGACGGTGGGGCAGGGCGTGGACCAATCCGGATGGGCGAGCAGCGCGGGGATGCCGGCGCCGCCCTCGGCATCTGCGGCGAGGCGGACGAAGCGTGTCTGGCGTGCGAGTGCCGCGGGGAGCGTGATGGGCGAGGGCAGAGCGGGGTTCACAGCGTTTGCACGTTCACCTTGGAGCCGGGCGTGATGGGCTGGGTGAGCGACTTGCCGCGCAGGTCGGCGGACTCCAGGGCCACGAGCGGGCTGAGTTCGAGCGTGCAGTCGGGCGAGCCGTCCGGGCGCGCCGGCACGGCGTGGCCGGATGCGATGAGCCAGCGTGCGGCGCGGGCGGTCTGGATGTCGCGGCAGGTTTCGACCGAATCCGGGCCGGTCGCGTTCTTGATGGGAGCGAACTCTTCGCGGTCGGTCTCGAGGACGAGCGACTGACGGCAGAGGGGGAGGGCATCGAAGACGAACATCTCGAGTTTCACGGCGTTGGGCGCGGCGGGCTCGATGCGGGAGCCCGTGGCGGGGTCGATGCAGGCGATCTTCTTGTCGGCCCGGTGCCAGGGCATGGCGGTGCTGCTGCCGGGGGCGAAGAGCCGCTCGATGAAGGCCACGCTGATGATGTGGATGGCGATGTTGCCGGCGTTATAGCGGAGCGAACCGTCGGGGTTCGTGGCCGTGGCCAGTTCGGCGGGGAGGTCTGAGTACTCGATGACCGCGGTGCGTTCCTCTCCACCCCCACGGCCGACGCGGCAGAGGAGGCCGACCTTTTCGTGTGCGTGGGCTTTGGCGACGATCTTGGTGGACATCTCCGCGGAAGAGTCTGGCGCGAAGGCGTGCAGGCCGAGAAAGAGCGGATCCATGACCTTGACAAGGGGGTTATCGATCTGGGTGTAACTGATGTGTTCGATGCCGCGGCGGCGCATGTCGGCGATGGCGCCGGACGCGAGGAGGGCCTTGAGAGAGCCGCCGTGGCCGTCGGGCGCGAGGGAGAGTTCACAGGGGCTTGCCATGAGAAGGCGCCCTGTACCGATTTCGAGAGCCGGGGCCACGCCTTGGGGGAAGAACATGACGTTCTCGCGCCGCAGGCCGAAGAAGCGGTGCTCCTCGAAGAAAGCGGTGGTGGCCGCGTGGTTGGCGGGGCTGGTCATGATGTACCAGGGGATGGCGGCGCCGGGTGCGCACCAGCGGCGCTGGGCGGCGATGATCCACTCGGCCAGGCAGGCGAAGAGCGGCTTGCCGGTAACACTGCCGCCGGGGTAGCAGCCCTTGGGACCCTCAAAGCCGAGGCGCGAGCCTTGTCCGCCAGCGACGGTGAAGGCCGCGACCTTGCCCGAACGGAGAAGGTCGATGCCGCGGGAGGTGTACGAGGGGCGGTCCCACGCGGGAGAGGCGGCGGACGGATGGAGCGCGTAGGCGGCGACGGGTTCGATTGTGCCGGCGATGGCGGCGGTCGGCTTGGACTTGACGTAGCGATCGATGAGCGACGGGAGCGCCGCGAGATCAAGCGATGCGAGTTGCGACCAGAGGGTGGCACGCCGGTCTGGGGTGAGCGTGCTCTCGAGGTTGAGCACGTGGTCCTGCCCCAGCGCACGCAGACGCCGGGCGAGTGCGTGCGTGTCAACTGGCGCGGGGGCGGTGGGCATGGGCCGATGGTATTCGGGGGAGAGGGAAGGCACTGGGCACTGGGCCGAGGGCCGAGGGCCGAGGCAAATGCAAAAGTTCAGAGCACAAAGTTCAGAGTTCAGGCGCGCAGGAGGCACCCCACTACTTGAACTTTGAACTTTCTACTCTGAACTTTGTTCTGCTTGCCTTTCGTCGCTCACGCGCTCAGGGAGAGCGCGGGGCGATCGGCGGCAGTGTTGGCAGGCGTGCCATCGGGCGTGCCATCTCCGGCCGACGCGGCGGTGCCCTTCTGCTCGGCGAGTTTCTTCATGAGCATCAGCCACGTCTCGCGGTCGTATTCGAGGAGGGCGGCGACCTGGTCGGCCCGGGCCGGGTCTTTGGTGGCGCTGCTCTCAACGAGTTGGGTGTACATGAAGGTGTAGATGCCGCTGAGGCGGCCGCACAGTTCGGGGTCCACGTCCGCCCGCATGGTGTTCATCAGTTCCAGGATGATCTCGCGGCAGCGCGTGTAGCCCTTGTGGCACCCCTCAAAGTCTTTGCGGGCGAGGGCCTCCTGCCCCTGCCGGCAGAACTTGATCGCCCCCTCGATGAGCATGAGCCGCAACTCTTCGGGCGCGGCGGACATCACCTTGACGGTCAGGTACTGATTGGCCGGGTTCTCGGTGGGCATGGTGGAGAGGCTTATCGGCTGGAGTGGCGGGCCTCTTCAGCCCCGCGGCGTTTGGGCGGCCCGATGGGTACGGCCGGCCTCAGGTGGTGGTGATGGCGCGGATGTTCTGGAGGCTGCCGGACTGCGTCTGGAGGCGACCGATGGCGGACTCCATCGCGATGAACTGGTTCTCGAGAATGGCCCGGCGCGAGGCGAGCCGGAGGTCGAGTTGGGAGATGCGCGTGTTGCTGGTGCGGACCTGGTCGTCGATGGTTTTGGTCCGCCGCGGGATGATGCCGTCTACGGCCTTGGTGTATTTCTCGATCGACTGAACGAGCCGCTCGGCCACGCCCAGTGTGGTGAGGGCGCCGCTGGTGGAGACGCGGACGAGGATGCCGGGGTTGTCGGCAAACACACGCTCCGTGGTGGAGGCCTGGGCCTGCCCCTTGGCCGCGAAGAGGTCGCGCACGGCCTGGGCATCGGTCTGGATGGAGGTACGCAGGCGGTCCTCGTTGAGCGTGAGTCTGCCGTCCTTGTCGAAGGAGACGCCCACCTGGCTGAGGAACTGGAAGCGCCCGCCCACGGCCTTGGGCTGGCTGTTGAGCACGCTGTTGAGTTCGGCCCGCAGGCCGGAGGCGGTGGAATCGCCCAGGAGCGGCCCGCGCTGGTTGGTGGTGCTGTCGAAACCGGTGAGGCCGTCGATGCGGTCGACAAGTTCGTTGAAGGCCGTGATGAACTCGTTGACGGAGGCGACGATGCTGGTGGTGTCGCTGGCGACGCTGATCGAGACCGGCGCCGCGGAGGCGCTCTTGACGTCAAGCGTGAGGCCCGCCACCACGCCGGCCACGGCGTTGCTGGAACTGGAGAGCAGGATGGCGCGGGCCGGGTCGGTCGAACCAAAGAACACGCGTGAGTTGAGGCCCTGTGAAAGGGTGGTAAGGCCCAGGTCGAGGGCTCCCGTGTCCACCGAGAAGCGCCCCGCCTCGCCGGTGCCGCGGCTGGTGAAGGTGAGACGGCTGGGTGTGGAGGAACTGCCGTCGTTGATGACGGCGGCGGTGGCCTGCACACCGGCCTGGTTGATCTTGTCGGCGATCTGCTGGAGCGAATCGGTGGCGGTGAAGACGACGGTGCGTTCGGCGGAGCCGTCGATGATGTTCTGGGCGCCGGTGCCCGCGGCGGTGGAGAGGATGTTCAGGGCCTTGGCGACACCGCCGGTGGTGTCCTTGACCGAGATGGCGCGGGCACCGGCCCCGCCGGGCGCGACGACTTCGTAGAGAAGGATGCCGTCGCCCTTGTCGTTGATGCGTGCCGCGATGCTGCCGCCGCCGGAGGAGTTGATCTGGGAGATGAGGTCGCCGACGGTGGACTGGCTGGTGGTGACGCGCACGGTGGAGGTTTTGCCGTAACTGTCCACGATCTGGAAGTTGCCGGTGCCGATGCCGCGCCCGCCGTTGAGGGCATCGAGGCGTGTGGCGGTGGAGACGTACTTGTGCTGAAGGCGTGCGCTCCGCACGGTGGAGGCGGCCACGCCCGCGGGCGCGGTGGCGAGGCCCAAGGTGGTGGCGCCGGCACCCGAAACGATGAACGCGCCGCCGCCGCCGGTGTTGTCCCTGAGGAGAATGCCGGTGCCGCTCTTGTCGAGTTCGGCGGTGACGAGGTAGGCGCTGGCATCGCCGAAGGAGTTGATGAGGTCTTGCACGGACCCGCCGGTGTTGACGGTGAAGGAGCGGACGGTGCCGTCTCGCCCGGTGATGGTGAAGGCCCCGCTGCCAGCGCCCGCGCCGCCGTTGAGGTTGTACGAGAGCGTGGAGTTGATGGAGGCGAGGAGTTTGCGCCCGTCGATCTGACCCAGGGCCGACGTGCCGTTGATGCCCAGGTCTCTGGCGGTGGTGCCGGTGCCCAGGTCCGCTACGAGCAGCGAGCCCGCGCCGGCGGTGGTGTCGGAAAGAACCAGGCCCGGGCCTGTGGTGCTCAGGCCCGCGATGACCTTGCCGCCCGCGACGGCGTTGATGCGGTCGATCACCTCACCCACGTCGGACGCGGCGTTCCTGGTAAGGGTGGGCACCGCCGCGCCGCCGCCGGCGGGAACCACGTTCTCGTACACCTCGCCGAGGTCAACCTCGATCACCGTGCCGTCCCGCGTGGTGACCCTGATGTCGGCCGTGGACGTGCCGATGGTCTTCGAGAAGTTGACGCCGTTGCCGTCGTTGAGCGTGCGGAGCGCGATGGAGCGGCCGAGTTTGTAGATCTCGCCGCCGAAGATTTCGCCGCCGTCGCCGGGGTCGGTCGGGCCGTTCGTGAGGCCCAGGCTGGCGGTGGTGCCGGTGGTGCCGGGAGCATCGGCGACGGCCAGCGAGCCGACACCGCCGCCCTGATCGAGCACGCGGAGTTTGTCGCCGTACACGCTGGCCACGACGCGCCCCTGCGCGGCGTCGTTGATGGCTCTGATGCCCTCGTCCACGCTCTCGACCTTGGAGAGATCGACGGTGGTGGCCGTCCCGCCGGAGTCGGTGACGACGATCTTGCCGCGCGTGATGCCGGCGCCGCCGTTGAGGTCGGAGAGGCGCGTCTGCGTGTCGAGGCGGCCCTGAGCGGGCTCGAACGTGAACGAGGTGGCGCCGACGGAGACACCGGTGGACGCGCCGAACCCGCGCGCGAGCACCTGGTGCGTCGAGACGAGGCGATCGACCACGAAGGAGTACGTGCCGGCAGCGGCCCCCGGCGCGGCGGTGGCGGTGGCGACCTTGTCGTCCGACGTCGTGGCCTGAACCTGCTCGAAGACGCGTGAAGTGTTGAACTTGGCCGCGGCCGCCTTCAGCGTGCTGAGGCGCGAGGAGATATCAAGAAGGGAGGTGGACTGGGTCTGGAGTTGGACGACGCGCCGCTGGATCAGCGTCTTGGGGCGCGAGGCCGCGTTGAGCAACTGGCCGATGATCTGTTCACGGTCGATGCCGCTGAAGATGCCGACACTGGAAGTGACACCACTCATAATCGCTCCAAGGCCGCGTGAACCGCCGGGGGTGGGTGCGATGGCGCACCCCAAGCCCGAAAGGCTGATGACGCACTGTTTATCGGTTCGTCGGCCTCGGGCTCTGAACGTGAAACCCGGTCAAATACCAAACAATAGAAAACGGACCTGGTGCGGCCCCGGCGAGAGCCCGTTCACGGGCACCGCGGCCCGAAGGACCGATACCGTTGCGCCTGCCCGCTTGCCTGTTCTCACCCCCGAGGTCTCTATGGTCGCCGTTCGCCGCGTGCTCGCCGCCCTGTGTGCATTGGTCCTGTTGAGTTCCCTGGGTCTGGCGGGCGTTGCGGGGTTGACCTCGCCCCAGCCCGCGTGGTTCCTCCTGATGTTTGAGGTCGTCATTGCCAGCGCGTGCGTGTGGGGCGTGCGTGCCTGCCTGGGTACGGGTCAAGACCTGGCGATTTCACTGCTGTGCGTGGCGATCTGCGTGCTGGTGGGCAGCACGCTGGGTTATGTCTCGGTGAACGGCACCGTGGCAGGCGTGGCCCTGAAGTGGCACCTGCTGGCGCGGTGGGCCGCCGCGGCCCTGCTGGCCCTGGTGGCCGCGGCCGAGACGCTGCGGCACGATGCCCCGCGTTCGCTGCGGCGTGTGGGTTTGGGTGTGGCGCTGGTGGTGCCGGTGGTGGTGGCGGCGGGCCTGGTGGCCAAGGGGGTTGGCGGCGCGCAGTTCGCAGCGCTCTCGGGCCTGTGGCGGGTGGTGGGCGCGTGCGTGGCCTTCGCGGTGTGCATGGGGCTGCTCGCCGCGGGCACCCACGCGATCATGCAGGCCTTTGAGGGGGCGCTGGTGGCTGCCCAAAAGGCCGCCGCAGGACCCGATTCCGCCGCGCCGGGACCGATCAGCCGAACAGGTTGAACGTGGAGGGCCCGGTCGAACGATCGAGGCCATAGGCCGTGTTGAGCATGTCGGCGAGGGCGGTGGCCGAGGGACCCCCCGGGTTGTGGCTGAACTTCAGGCCCAGGGGGGCGAAGCGGCTCGATTCGGATTCCCAGCCCAGGGCCGCGCCGGTGAGCAGTTGGGCCAACGACGCGGCGGAGGCTTGGACCCTGAGTTGAGCGAGGGAGTTGGCAAAGTCCAGGGCGCTCGGCCCGGCGGCCACGTCCTCCGCTTCGGGCTGGAGGCCGAAGATGATGGAGAGATCGCCGCTGGTGAGCGCGCTGGCGATGGAGTTGAGGTTGGTGGCCGGGTCGGCGTTGAGGCCGCCGCCAACGTGGCCGTTGTTGGGGGAGAGGATGGGGAGCGCGCCCCCGAGGAACTCGAGTGGAGAGATGAGCATGGCGGCTGCGTGGCGAAGCGTGTGCCGCGGCCTATGTCTGATAAAAACAGGGCGAGCACGTGCTTGGGTAAGGCGCGAGCGCGGCTTGTGGCGGTGAGGCAACAGGGGCAAGGTGCGCGTGTTGTGCGGGGAAAACTACGAAGCTCGGCGCAAGGCCTGGGGCCGCTTGGCGATCAGGCGATCAAACGTTGCGGTGGTGATCACGCCGCTCTCATCCAGAATCCGGCGCATGGCGAGCAGGTACGGCGGACGGACAAGGCTGCCGTCCGCGGGGAGAAAAATCTTCGGCTTTGCCTTGTCAGCGTGGACAAAGACGCGATGCACGCCCCTGACCTGCGCAAGCACAAACCCGTGCTTCTCCAGCATGTTGGCCACCGTCGCGATGGGCACGGCCTTGGTCATGGCGAGATCGTAGTCAGGGAGTTCTTTATCCGCCCCATGGCCTTCACACTGGCCTTGTTCACTACGGACGTGGCCGGAATATGAACAGACGCTGTGGCTGCGCCGGGGCGGGGCGGAGACGCCGCGATCCACGGCTGGATGTGCAGCCAATACGCACGGCCCTTCGCGGCATCAAAGGCGACCAGCACGACCGGCATGAGTTCCTTCCCCCACAGACGCAGGTCTCGCGTACTGATCGCGACGAACGCCACGGAACCATCCACGGAGTGCCTCAGGCGGTCGCTCGCCTTGAGTTATAGCCACACCTGCCCCGTCTCGATGTACCCCAGCGCCGAGTAGGTGAACATCATGGCGTCATAGCCATAATCATTCTCAATGCGCTCCAGTGCCCAGCCGTTGGCAAGAACAGCTCGCTCGAGATGGTTGAAGGACAGGGCCTCCAAGACGTGGGCACGGGTTCGCTGTTTTCTATGCAACTTCGGCATGAGGCCCCCAACACTATCGCGTCCACGTCGCCCGACCGTACACGGCGCTCTCGCCCAGGTCTTCGGCGATGCGCAGCAGTTGGTTGTACTTGGCGTTGCGGTCGCTGCGGCAGGGGGCGCCGGTCTTGATCTGTCCGCAGTTGGTGGCCACGGCGATGTCGGCGATGGTGGCGTCTTCGGTTTCGCCGGAGCGGTGCGAGAGGACCGCCGCGTAGTTGTTCCGCAGGGCCAGGTTCACGGCGGCGAACGTCTCGGTGAGCGTGCCGATCTGGTTGACCTTGACGAGGATGGCGTTGGCGGCGTGCTCTCTGAGGCCGCGTGTCAGGAAGGCGGGGTTGGTGACAAAGAGATCGTCGCCGACCAGTTGGACACGCGAGCCGAGGCGTGCGGTGAGTTTCTTCCAGCCGTCCCAGTCGTTCTCGGCGAGGCCATCCTCGATCGACCGGATCGGGTACTTCTCGCACCACGACGCCCACAGGTCGATCATCTCGTCGCTGGTGGCGATGCGCTCGGGGTTGCTCTTGAAGAAGCAGTAGCCGGTCTTGCCCTTCTCACGGGCCTCGTTCCACAACTCGCTCGCGGCGGGGTCGAGGGCCACAAACACCTGCTGGCCCCACTTGTACCCGGCCTTGCCTGTGGCCTCTTCCATCAGGCGGAGCGCGTCTTCTGCGTCTTTGAGGTTGGGCGCAAAGCCGCCCTCGTCGCCCACGGCGGTGGAGAGGTGGCGCTCGTGCAACACCTTCTTGAGGGCGTGATATATCTCGACGCCCGCGCGCAGGCCTTCACCGAACGTGTCAAAGCCCCAGGGCTGGATCATGAACTCCTGAAAGTCCACGTTGCTGTCGGCGTGCTTGCCGCCGTTAAGGATGTTCAGCATGGGCACCGGCAGCGTGTTCGCGCCCGCGCCGCCGAGGTAGCGGTAGAGCGGCAGGCGGCAGCCCAGGGCCGCGGCCTTGGCGAGCGCCATGGAGACACCGAGGATGGCGTTGGCGCCCAGCGCGCTCTTGTTGGGCGTGCCGTCCTGCTTGATCATGAGGCGGTCGAGTTTTTCCTGCTCGCGGGCATCGTGCCCCAGAAGGAGTGGCGCGATGACCTTCTTCACGTTCTGCACGGCCTTGAGCACGCCCTTGCCCAGGTACACGGCCTTGTCGCCGTCGCGGAGTTCGCAGGCCTCGTTCTCGCCGGTGCTGGCCCCGGAGGGGACGGCGGCGCGGCCGACAGCGCCGGAATCGAGGGCGACTTCGACCTCGATGGTGGGGTTGCCGCGCGAGTCGAGAACCTGCCGGGCGTGAACATGGGTGATTTTGAAGGACATGGAAACCTCGCTCTGGGGCGGCTGCGGGCGGGCCGGCAGCCGCGGATTGGAAGGGTGAACCCGAACGGCTTGCTCGGGCGAATGGAATATAGAGGGGTCGGGTGTGCGGCACCGATGCAGGGAGTGGCGCGGGGGGCGGAGGTGCTGAGGGTGCGGTCGGGACGGTACCATCCCGGAGCGGGCAGGGCGAAGAAACCAGATGGGCACGCACGAGCAGAACTACAACGACCGGATCGAACGGCTCAAGCACGCGCTTGTCGGCCAGGGCCGGCGCGTGCAGATGCTGATCGAGAAGTCCTTCGACGCGGTCTTCAACCGCGACGGCGGCGCGGCACGCGATGCCATTGCGCTGGATGAGGACGTGGACCGGGTGGACATCGCCCTCGAGAAGACGGCCGTTCAACTCCTGGCGGATGCGTGCTCGACCCAGTCGTGCCTGAGCACCGAGCAACTGCGGATGGTGCTGACCGTGGTGAAGGTGAACAACGAACTGGAGCGGATCGCGGATGTGGGCGTGGCCATCAGCGAGCAGGCGCTGGTGCTGGCGGGCCTTGCCGGCACACAGAGCCTGCCGGCCAACTCGCGCATGCTGGCCAACAGCGCGGTGGGCATTCTGCGCGACGCGACCACGAGTTTCGACCGGCTGGACCCGGAACTGGCCAAGGTGGTGCTGCTGAGCGAAGAGGCGGTGCGGCAGTTCAAGAAGGTGCTGGTGCGTGAGGCCCAGGAGCAACTGGCCAAAGGCCGCATGACCGTGGACGAGGTGCTGAGTTTGAGCGAGGTGGCCACGCTGTGCGAGGTGATGGCCGACCACTGCACGAACATCGCCGAGCAGGTGATGTACGTGGCGACGGGGACGATCGTGCGGCACATGCAGGGGCACTGGGAAGAAGTGCGGCTGCCGGGGTGAAGTGGACGGCGGCTCACGAGTGAACACCGCCCCTTCGCTCCACGCTACGAAGCCTTGGCAAGATGCTGGATGCTGCGAGCAAGGTTCCGCAGCGCTGCGGGCGAGAGCGTCTGGGCCAGCAGCCGTGCCAAGTTGGGGGCCGTTGCGGCGGCTGGCCGGTTGGCAATGGCGACGCGAGTGAGTTTGTTCGCGGCCGCATTCGTCAAGCCCGCGCGGGCCTTCGCCGTCGCGTCTGGACGGCCCGCGACCAACCCTTCGGTGGAAAGGTCAAGGTCCAGGTCTGGCCATGAGACACCCTGGCCTGCCGCGACCAGTTTCCAGCGGCGCCGCTGCGCCGGCGAGGCGGCCTTCAGGGTGGGGTAGTAGTCCAGGGGCACGACGACCGCGCTCCCGCTCGCGAGCACCGCGATGAGATACTCGGTGTCGCCGGCGGATGCGAACCGAACCGAACTGGCTCTAGGCAGGCCGCGAGAAGTGCTTCGTCCACGCATCGATAAGGTCCTTACGCCGCGTCCTGAGAATCCGCCTGATCTTGCGTATCTCGTTCGGGTTGAAGCCCGTCGCGTACACGATGGTCAGATCGCCCAGCCACCACTTGCCGCCCGCATCGCCCTTGGAGACGTGCACGTGCATCGGCTCCAGGCCCTCGTTCGACCAGAAACTGAACACGAACCCATCCTGCTCAAACGCTTTGGGCACGATTGTCTCTTCGGTGGCAGTGGATTATTGGCCTTCCCGCACACCCCTTGGGCAAGGCTCACACCCGCGTCGTCTCGGTGTAGGTCTCGGGCCGACGGTCACGGTAGAACTGCCAGACGTTGCGCACCTCCGTGATCTGGTCAAGGTCCAGGTCGGCCACCACCACCTCGTCCTTGTCGCGGCTGGCCTGCCGCATGATCTTGCCGCGCGGGTCGCAGAAGTAACTCTGGCCGTAGAACTCGCCGATGTTCCACGGGGCCTCGGTGCCCACACGGTTGATGGCCCCCACGAAATACTGGTTGGCCACGGCGTGGGCCGGCTGCTCCAACTTCCAGAGTTACTCGCTCAGGCCCGCGACGGTGGCGCTGGGGTTGAAGACGATCTCGGCACCGTTGAGGCCGAGTTCGCGGGCGCCCTCGGGGAAGTGCCGGTCGTAGCAGATGTAGACACCGACGCGGCCGAAGCGCGTCTCGAACACGGGGTAGCCGCCGTCGCCGGGCTTGAAGTAAAACTTCTCCCAGAAGCCGGGGTGGCAGTGCGGAATGTGCTTCTTGCGGTAGCGGCCCAGGTACTGGCCCGTCTCGTCGATCACCGCGGCGGTGTTGTAGTACACGCCCGTCATCGCAAGTTCGTAGATCGGCACCACCATGACCATGCGGTGCTTCTTCGCGAGCTCCTGCATCAGGCGCACGGTCGGCCCGTCAGGGATCGGCTCGGCGGTCTCGTACCACTTCACGTGCTGCTCGGCGCAGAAGTACGGCCCGTAGAAGATTTCCTGCAGGCAGCAGACGTTGGCCCCCTGGTCTGCCGCGGCTTTGATGAGGCCCAGGTGCTTTTCGATCATGGCCGACTTGATCTTTTTGAGATCGGTGGTGTCGGCGAGGGGGTTGGAGCACTGGATGAGCGCGGCACGGGTGATTCGGGGCATGGGAGCAGGATACAGACAAGTGAGCAAATAGCCAAACCGAAGGTCCGCCGTGGCGGATGACCAAATGGGCAGGGATTTTCGTGAGTGCCTTACCCTACCGCGGCACAAACCTTCTGGGCCGCGTCGGCCAGGTCCGTCGCGGCCTGCATGGTGGGGATGTCTTTGCGGGCGCCGTCAAGCAGTTGTCGCCCTGCCTCCACGTTGGTGCCTTCGAGGCGCACGACCAGGGGCACCTTGAAGCCGACGGTCTTGGCCGCGTTCACGATGCCCTGCGCGATGATGTCGCACTTCATGATGCCGCCGAAGATGTTGACAAGCACGCCCTTGCAGCGCTCTTCGGCGAGGATGATGCGGAAGGCCTCGGTCACGGCCTCTTCGCTGGCGGAGCCGCCCACATCAAGGAAGTTGGCCGGTTCGCCCCCGTGGAGTTTGACGATGTCCATGGTACTCATGGCCAGCCCCGCGCCGTTCACGAGGCAGCCGATGTTGCCGTCCAGGGCGATGTAGGAGAGGCCGAACTTGCGGGCCTTGAGTTCGCCGGGGTTTTCTTCTGTCGGATCGAACATGGCCTCCAGGTCTTTGTGGCGGAAGAGTGCGTTGTCATCAAAGTTGAACTTGGCATCAATCGCCATGACCGGACCCGGCGCGCCACCGGGGCCGGCGGTGATGACCAGCGGGTTGATCTCGGCGAGCGTGCAGTCTTTCTCCACGAAGAGGCGGGCGAGTTTCACCATGATGTCGGCGGCCTGCGAGGCGTGCTTGCCCGTCAGGCCGAGGGCAAATGCCGCGTCGCGGGCCTGATAGGCGTGGAGGCCTGCGAGCGGATCGATGAAGGTCTTGATGATCGCCTCGGGTCGATCGTGAGCCACCTGCTCGATCTCGACACCCCCCTCGCGGCTGGCGATCAGCACGTTGCGGCGCGTCAGCCGATCGGTGGTGATGGCGAGGTAGAACTCTTCACGTGCGGAAGGCACTGGGGACTGGGCACTGGGCACTGGTGGCCGAACCGGAGTCGCGCCGTTACCTGTCTTCCCCAGTGCCGAGTGTCCAGTGCCCGATGCCTTCCTCTCCGCGATGTCCACACCCGCCGCGATGAGCACACGCTTGACCTCCAAGCCTTCGGGAGGTGTCTGCGGGCTCTTCATGCGGTGGGTGAGCATGAAACGTGACGCGCTCTCGGCCTCGAGCGCGGTGGCGACGAGTTTCACGAACCCCGCCTTGCCGCGCCCGCCCGCGTGAACCTGCGCCTTCACCACCGCCAGCGGCACGGCCTGCCCCTCGGTGGCGCGCCGGAAGGCGTGCTGGGCCTCTTCGATGGAGGTCACGAGTTCGCCCGCGGGCACCGGGATGCCGTACGACGCGAGGAGTTGGCGGGCCTGGTATTCGTGGATCTTCATGCGAGGGCGATGATACGGCCACGTGCTCCACCACGCCGGCGGTCGCGCTTCCCGCCGTCGTTCGTAGCCGCAACCGTTCACTTGGCGCGAACATGGGTCCGGTGTGTGAGCGGGTGGATGGGGATGCGGCCGCTGCGCTGCGCGTCTTCAGGCCTTCTCGGAGCGAGCCTGCGAGCGCAGCCGCTTCGTCTGGTGGCGCACGATGGTGCCGGTAGCCAGATACATCACGTCCTCGGCGATGTTGGTCATCAGGTCGCCCACCCGCTCCAGTTCCCGTCCGCACCGGTAGAGCAGCAGGCCCCGGGCCTTGGAGTCGGTGTCGTCGCTCATGGCGTGCAGGCACTCGGTAAAGAGGCGTTTGTCGAGGGAGTCGATGGCCTCGTCCTTCTCCAGGATGGAGCGGGCGTTCTGCACGTCTTCCGACACGAGCGCGTTGAGCAACGCGTGGCAGAGCATGGGCACACGCTGGGCCAGTTCTTGCAGAGACGTGGGGATGCCCGCGGGGCCGCCGCCGACCCCTGCGCCCCCGCCACCTGCCCCGAGTTTGTGCAGTTTGCGCGTGAGTTTGGCGATCGAGTGCGCGTGGTCGCCCACGCGCTCAAGATCCGCGTTCACACGCAGCAGCGTCGTGACCGTGCGAAAGTCTTTCGCGAAGGGCTGAAAGAGCGTGAGCAGGCGGAAGCACTCCTCCTCGATCAGCACCTCTTCGCTGTCGATCTCGTCATCGCGGCGCATCACCGCCTCTGCCGCGGCGGGGTCAAGACGCATCAGCGCGTCGCTGGCCGATTCGATCATGCCCACGGCGAGGTTGGCCTCGAGGATCAGGCGGCGCTTCAAGTCCTTGATGTGGCGGGCGAGCGTCGGGTCTGGCGCTCGCGCTGCCACAAACAGCGGACGGAGCAGTTCCGGGGACGAATCGGCCGCGGCGGCGGGCTCGGGCCGCGCCGGGAAGGGCGTGTTTTCGGGTGCCGGGTTTGCAGAAGCCATGGCGGCCAATCGTGGAAGATCTGCTCTGGCCCCGTTCATCCCTGCGAAGGCGGGATGGTGCGTCAACGGGCGCGGCCAGTCCAGACGTAAACCGAGCATATGCCCGGATATCGACCCTTTGGCCCCGAACGCTTCCCTCCCGCCGCGCAAATGCCCGGGAAAAGTGGCGGGCTCGTGCCGCCAGAGGCGATAGCCTTCATCCCATGACCGTCGGACCCGCCAGCACACCCAGCACGCCGCTCTCATTCCGCATCGCCGAAGCCTATGGCCAGGTGCGGTCAATCCGCGGCATCGTGGCCGCGAACCGCGCGCCCGAGTCCGCGACCCCGAAGGTGCCCGAATCGGTCCAGCGGCTCGTGGGCGGCGTGGTGCCCGGCGGGGTGGACTTTGCCGCGCACGCGATGCCAATCGCCACCAGACCCGGGGCAAGCCTGCCGTTCTATCGCAACCCGATTGCCCGAAACGAAGCCGCGGTGGCGGTGGCGGTGGCGGTCGGCCGCTCGCTCGACGTGCAGGCGTAGCCTGAGGCATGGCGCACATCCCCGCGTCCAGCGTGCTGCCGCCATACTCGCCGCTGGCCGAGCACTTCGGCATCGACACGGGCCGGGTGTTCCTGAACCACGGTTCGTTCGGCGCTGTGCCGCGCGGCGTGCGAGCCAAGCAGACCCTCGTCCGCGCGCGGATGGATGCCGATCCGGTCCGCTTCTTCGTTGAGGATCTGGAGCCGCTGCTGGATGAGGCCCGCGCCACCATGGCCGCGCTGGTTGGCTGCCCGCCCGACGACTTCGCCTTTATGGAGAACGCCACCGCGGGCGTGAACACCGTGGTGCGCTCGCTCCGCTTCGAGCCCGGCGATGAACTCCTCACCAACACGCACGAGTACAACGCCTGCAACAACGTGCTGGCTCTGGCCGCGCGGCAGTGGGGGGCCAGGGTGGTGAGCGTGCCGCTGCCCTTTCCGGTGCGCAGCGACGACGAAATCGTCGATGCCATCGTGGGCGCCGCCACGAATTGCACGCGCCTCGCCCTTGTCTCTCACATCACCAGCCCCACGGGCATCATCCTGCCCGTCAAACGCATCGTCGCCGCACTCGCCTCGCGCGGCATCGACACACTCTTGGACAGCGCCCACGCACCCGGCTTCGTGCCCTTCAACGTCGCCGAGATCGGCGCGGCGTACTGCACCGGCAACTTCCACAAGTGGCTGTGCGCCCCGCAGGGCGCGGCGTTCCTGCACGTGCGGTCAGACCGCCAGCACCTGATCCACCCCCTCGTCCTCTCCCACGGCTTCAACTCGGCCCGCACCGATCGCTCCAAGTTCCGCCTCGAGTTCGACTACGTCGGCACGCTCGACACCAGCCCGTGGCTCGCCGCGCCAGACGCAGCGGCGATTGTCGGTGGCCTCGTGCCCGGCGGCTGGCCGGAGATCATGTGCCGCAACCGCGATCTGGCGCTGCGGGGCCGCGATTTGTTGTGCCGCGTGTTGGGCGTTGAGCCGCCCGTGTCCGACCACATGCTGGGCGCGATGGCCGTGGTGCGATTGCCCGACAGGCGCGGGGGCGAGCGCGGCGTAACCGGCAAGTACCCCGACCCTTTGCAGGAGCGGCTGCTGGAGCCGTGGCGCGTGCAGGTGCCGAGCAACCCTTTCCCGGAATCGCCCGCGCGCTGGGTGCGCATCTCGGCCCACGTCTACAACACGATCGAGCAGTACGAGTACCTCGCCAAGGCGCTCAAGGCCGAACTGGCCTGAGGCACGCCCACCTGTGGGCCGCGCTGCGTTCACCCGGTGCCCGCCACCCGGTCCGCCTCTTCCAGGCTCGTGTGCCCACGCGCGGCCAGTTGCCAGCCGCACTGCTGCAGGGTCATAAACAGTCCGCGCTCCACCACACGCTTGATGCCCGTGACGGTGGCATCGCGCAGAATCACGTCGCGGAGTTCATCGGTGACATCCAGCATCTCAAACAGCGCCCGCCTGCCGCGATAACCCGTGCGCAGGCACTGCGCGCAGCCGACGCTCTCGAAGGTCTCGCTCTTGCCCTCCAGCCAGCGTCCGATGCGCGAGAGTTGCCCGGCCGTGGTCCGCACGGGCCGCTTGCAGTTCTCGCACAGCATGCGCACCAGCCGCTGGGCCAGCACCAGGTCCAGCGCGTTGGCCACCAGATACGGCTCCACCTTCAGGTCCAGCAGGCGAAACACGCTGGAGATGCTGTCCTTGGCGTGAATCGTCGTGAACACCACGTGCCCGGTGATGGAGGCCTGCATCGCCGTGCGGGCCGTCTCCTCATCACGAATCTCGCCCACCAGAATCACGTCCGGGTCCTGCCGCAGCACGGAGCGCAGCAGGTCGTGGAACGAGTTGCCCCGCTGCACATCCACGGGAATCTGCGTAACCCCCTCCAGGCTGTACTCCACCGGGTCCTCGATCGTCACCACGTTCGTCGAGTCGCGGTCGATCTCGCGCAGTGCGTTGTACAACGTCGTGGTCTTGCCACTCCCGGTCGGGCCGCTCACCAAGAGCAGGCCGTGCTCCTTCTCGCACGTGCGCTTCACGCGGTCGTGCATGTACGACGGCAGGCCCAGTTCGTGCAGCGTTTTCGGGGCCGAGGTGCCGTCCAGCACACGCAGCACCAGTTTGGGCCCGTGTACGCTGGGCGTGATGCTGGCCCGGTAGTCCACACGCTTGTTCTTGAAGCGCGCCGAGAAGTGCCCGTCCACCGCCGCGTCCTTCGCCGCGGCCACCATGTTGCACCCCGCACGGGCCACGCCCACGCACAACTCGCCGGTCTTCAGCGGCACCTCGGTGATCGCCGCCATCTGCCCGTCCACACGCATCCGCACCGCGGCCCGATCCGCCTTCGGCTCAAGATGGATATCCGTGGCGCGGCTCTTGGAGGCCAGCAGCAGCAGGTTCCGCATCAGTTTCGGCCCGTCAGTGTCCGTGGTGAGGATGTTCGAGGGGTCCCCCGCGTTGTCCACCATCTGCACGGGGTCGTCCGCACCGGTGCCGCGCGGGGCGAGGCTCTCGATCATGCCGCGCAGTTCGGCGGGCCACGTCACGGCCCCCGCTCCGCCCGCGTCGATCGAGCAGGCGCGTGCTTCGGCCCGCGCTTCGGCCATGCTCTGCTCGGCCTCCACCGTAAACACATGCGAGCCCACTTGGATGGAGTCGCCCCGCCGCAGCGGCGTCGGCCCCTCGATCTTCTGCTTGTTCACCTTCGTTCCGTTGCGAGAGCCCAGGTCCGTAACCACCAGGCCCCCCGCGCCGTCGGGCCGAATCTCGCAGTGCTTGCGGCTCGCCAGTTCATCCTCCGGCAGCGGGATCGTCGCGTCGGCTGCCCGGCCGATCACCGTGGCTCCCTTGCCGAGCGGGAAAAGCAGGCCGCGGCCGTCGGCGCTCGTGAGCATGTACTTGGCCATATGGCCAGAAGGGTACCAAGCCGGAAGGCCCCTAACCTACCGGCGACATGATCGACCTGAAGCAACTCCGCGAGCACCCCCAGCGCTTCCGCGACGGCGCGGCCAAGAAGAACATCGAGGTCCAGTTCGAGCAACTCCTGCGGCTGGACGAAGAGCACCGTGCCGCGCTGACGCAGCGCGAAGGCCTGCGCGCGGAGCAGAAGAAACTCGAAAAGGAACTGGGCCCCCAGATCGGCCAACTGCGGGCCACGCTCGGCCCCTCCAAGGGCGGCTCACGCCCCAACCTTGAAGCCCAACTCGCCGAACTCCAGGCCCGCCCCAAGGCCCTGAAAGACCAGATCGCCGAACTCGAGACGATCGTCCAGCGCCTTGAACCGCAGGTGCAGGCGCTCCTCCTCACCGTGCCCCTGCCGCCCGATGCTGATGTGCCCGTGGGCGCCACCGCCGACGAGAACGTGGAGGTTCGCCGCTGGAACCCGCCCCCCCCCGGCTTCGACACCGCCAAGACCTTCGAGGCCAACAAGGGCTTCGCCCCCAAAACCCACATCCAACTCTGCAAAGACCTCGCGCTCGCCGACTTCCCGCGCGGCGTGCGCATGGCTGGCTCGCGATCCTACATCCTCACCGGCGCGGGCATGATGCTTCACCAGGCCATCACCCGCTACGCGCTGGACTTCATGGCCCACAAGCACGGCTTCACACCCATGAGCGTGCCCGTGCTCGTGCGCGAGGAGTGCATGGTGGGCACGGGCTTCTTCCCCGCCGGGCGCGAGCAGGCCTATCACATCGAAGAATCCAAGCGCGGCGGCACGCACGACCTCTATCTCACCGGCACCGGCGAGGTCGGCCTCATGGGCATCCATCAAGACGAGATTCTGGACGAAGCCAAACTGCCCCTGCGCTATGCCACCGTCAGCACCTGCTTCCGGCGCGAGGCCGGCGCTGCGGGCAAAGACACCGCGGGCCTCTACCGCATCCACCAGTTCGACAAGGTGGAGCAGGTGGTGATCTGCAAGGCCGATGAGCAGGAGAGCCGCGCCTGGCACACCAAGATGCTCGGCTTCGTTGAGGAACTCCTGCGGAGCCTCGAACTGCCCTACCGCCTGTTGCAGTGTTGCACCGGCGACCTCGGCCCCAAGAACGCTGACATGGTGGATGTGGAGTGCTGGATGCCGGGGCGCGGCGAAGTGGCCAAGAACGGCATCCCCGCCGGGGGCTTCGGCGAGACGCACTCGGCCAGCCGCTTGTACGACTACCAGTGCCGGCGCCTCAACATGCGCTACCGCCCCGGCGGCGAGGCGGGCAAGGGGCCGACCACGTTCTGCCACTCGCTCAACAACACCGTGGCCGCCAGCCCGCGACTGATGATCCCCATCCTGGAGATTCACCAGCAGGCCGACGGCAGCGTGCGCGTGCCGCCGGTGCTGCGGCCGTACATGGGCGGGATGGAGCGGATCTCGTGATCGGTCCCCGCGTCGCCCTCGAAACCACGCTCCTCCTTCACGGTGTGCCGCGCCAACAGGCCGTGGCTCTCAACGGTGAACTGGGCGACATCGTGCGGGCGCGAGGGGCACTGCCCGCGCTGGTCGGTGTCGTGGGGGGCGTGCCCACCATCGGCCTCACCGATGCGCAGTTGGCCACGATGCTCGCCGCGCCCCGCGTTCTCAAGATCAACACCGCCTCGATCGGCCTCGCCATGCACCGCCGCTGGCACGCGGCGACCACCGTCTCGGCCACCATGGAACTCGCCGCGGGCGCAGGTATCCGTGTCTTCGCCACCGGCGGGCTGGGCGGCGTACACCGCGAACTGGCCACGCGGCTGGATATCTCCGCCGACCTCGCCGCGTTCACCCGCTTCCCCGTGGCCGTCGTCGCCAGCGGCTGCAAGAGTTTGCTCGATGTCGTCGGCACGCGTGAAATGCTCGAAACTCTGGGCATCCCCGTGGTCGGCTTCCAGACCGACCGCTTCCCCGCCTTCTACCTGCGCGACGGCGGCGTGGGGGTCGATGAGCGTTTCGACGACCTTGCCGACCTGGGTCGATTCGTGCGCAGCGAACTCGCACGCACCAGCCGCGGAATCGTGGTCTGCAATCCCATCCCGGCGGCGCACGAACTCAACGCGTCGGACTGGTCCATCTGGATGGCGAGCGCCGCCGACAAGGCCCGCGACAAGGGCGCGGCCGGGCGCGAGGTCACGCCCGCCGTGTTGGGCGCACTGCACGAGATCAGCGGCGGCAAGACCCTCGCGGCCAATCTCGCGCTGGTGAAGAGCAACACCGACCTGGCCGCGCAACTGGCCGTGGAAATGGCCAACCCCGCATGAGTGTGCCCTCCATCGCTCGCGCTGTCTTCGTGGCCGCGCTCTGCGTGGTAGTGGTCGGTGCGGCGGGCAGCGGCGGTGTGGGGCCGCTGGCCCTGAGCGGGCCTGTGGCCCTGGCGATCGGCATCGCGCTGGCGCTTGCGGGCCTCACCGCGTTCGAGCAGCCTTGCAAGGTATGGGCGCGCGTGCTGATGCAGACCAGCATCGTGCTGCTGGGCTTTTCCATCCCCTTTTCGGAAGTGCTGCGCGCAGGCCTGTCAGGTCTGGGCCTCACGCTCGGCACCGTGCTGCTGGCGCTCGCCGCGGGTGTCGCGCTGGGCCGATTGCTGCGTGTCGAAACGCACATCATCACGCTCCTCACGGCGGGCACGGCCATCTGTGGCGGGTCGGCCATTATCGCCACCGGCGCGGCCATCCGCGCTTCGGCCGCGCACATCTCGCTCGCCACCGCCATTGTGTTCCTGCTCAACGCCGGTGGTGTCTACGCCTACCCACCGCTGGGGCGCTGGATGGGCCTTTCCGAAATCCAGTTCGGCACCTGGGCCGGCATCGGCATCCACGACACCGCCGGCGTGGTGGCCGCGGGCAAGGTCTTTGGGCCCGTCGCGCTCGACCAGGCGACCATTGTCAAACTCACCCGCGTCCTGTGGATCGTGCCCGTCGCGCTGGCCCTCGCGGCGTGGACGCGCCGTCAGGCCGCGGCTGGCGTGGACCGCGCAGCACCCGCGCCGGGGCAGCGCCCGCCGGGTGGCGCAGGCCGGTCATTCTTCCGCGTGGTGCCCTTCTTCATTCTCATGTTTCTCCTCGCGTGTCTGCTGCGGTCCACCGTGCCCGCGCTGGTCGTTGAACGCGAGTGGCTGCCGGGCGGCGCATCGGTCGCCGCATCGCTGCGCTGGCTGGGCAAGGCCCTCTTCACCGTGGCCCTGTTCCTGATCGGCACGGGTCTCTCGCGCAAGGCCCTTGCGGCAGCGGGGTGGCGGCCGCTGGTTTTGGGGGTGGTGCTGTGGCTCATCGTGAGCGTGGTGTCGCTCGTGGCCGTGCTCGCCATGATCGTGTAGGCATCAGTCGATCAGCTTGATGTCGCGCCCCACCGCGGCCATGTCCACACGCAACCCCGGCACGGCGCGGCTCTCGACCACCGTGCCGGGCGCGGCATCCAG
>CAZNEU010000188.1:0-6858 GCA_964571915.1 uncultured Phycisphaeraceae bacterium | reverse complement strand
GCCCGCTCGGGCGGCTCCTGAGCGGCCACGAAGTCACGACGGCCTATCGCGCCGGCTGGGCGGCGCTGACGAACGGCGACCTGCTCCGCGCCGCCGCGTCGAGTTTCGATGTGGTCCTCACCGTCGACCGAAGCATGCCTGCGCAACAGAACCCGCGGGCGCTGCCCCTCCCGGTGATCGTGCTTGTCGCCCGCGACAACGCCATCGAATCCCTCACACCGTTGATTCCCGCGGTCTTGCATCTCCTGACAAGCCCCCTTGAGGGGCGGGCCTACACCGTCGGGACGTGAGCGCAGCATGTGTGCGCAGACGGCAACACGGGCGCGCCCGTGCCGCTTACTGTTGCCCCATGGCCTCCTTCGACATCGTCTCCCGCTTCAACTTCCCCGAACTCGACAACGCGATCAACAACACGCTCAAGGCGATCGCTGCACGCTTCGACTTCCGCGGCGCCCACGTCGAACTCACGGTGGACAAGAAAGAGAAGAAACTCAACATCGTGGCCGACGACGGCGGCAAACTCTCCGGCATCCGCGACATGTTCGAGAGCGCCGCCCACCGGCGCGGGCTTGATATCAAAGCCTTCGACTGGGGCGAGGTGCTGCCCGCTCTCGCGGGCAGAGTGAAGTGCGAGGCCAAGATCGCCGACGGCATCGAGCAGGACCTGGCCAAGCGGATCGTCAAACTCATCAAGGACAGCAGGATGAAGGTCCAGGCCTCCATCCAGGGCGACGAACTGCGCGTCAACGGCAAGAAGATCGACGACCTCCAGAGCGTCATCCACCTGCTCAACGCCGCGGGCCTGCCCGTGCCGCTCCAGTACGTGAACATGAAGAGTTAGTGCCGGGGCGCGGCACCAGGCCCGCCGCGCAAACCACCGGCGCCGCGCAGGCGCCCGTCGGCCTACTCGCGCAGCGCCACCGGCGGCCCCAGAACCTCCGCGGCGATGAACGCATCGCGCCAGGCGTTGGCCGTCTGCGGCGGTGTCCACACCAGAACCGCCTCCTGCACAGCCGCCTGCACGCCCGGACGGGCCGCGACGGCTCGCGCTCGGCTCGTCGCCTCGTCCTCCCGATCCTGCGCCATCGCGCTCTGCTGATTCCTCTGCCGCTCCGCCGCTTGACGCAGTTCGAGGGCGCGCTTGCGGGCCGCGTCCTGGGCCGCCTTCTTCGCCGATCCGTCTTTGGCGGCCCGCGCCGGCCTGGGCTGCGATGTCTGGCGCTGCTGGGGGGCAAACACCGGCCCCGGTGCGGGGACACGCGGGGACGGCGCGGCGGGTGCCGCGGGGCCGTGTTGCAGCACGATCACCGGCCCGCCCGGCCAGAGTTCGGCCGTGACTGGCCCCGCCGATGGTTGATGCGACGGCACGGGTTGCTGCGGCGGGGCGCCCTGCTGGCCCTGGGCCTGCTCGCGCTTGCGCAGTTCACGCAGTTGGGCCTGCCGCCGCTGCGCCAGTTCGCGCAGGCGGGCCTGGGCATCGTCGAGGTTGCCCGGCGCACGCGCGGCCTCGGCCTGGGCCTGTGGATCGCGCCCGGTGCGCAGAATCTCATCGCTCCGCCGGCCCTCGCGCTCCTGCGCCGCCTTGATGGCGGCCTGCTCCTGCAACTTCTTCACCACCCATGAGATGGCCGAGAAGGCCGCCAGAAGCACAAAGATCCAGACTTGGTAGTTTTGGGGCATGTCCGCCCGCATCGTACGGCCCGTTCAGGCCACCGGCGCATACACGCGCCCCGCCGCCGTGTGGGCGACCGCGAAGCCCACACCAAACGCCTCGCGCAGCACCCCCGGCGCCAGCGCGGCATCAATCACCCCGCACGCCGCCACGCGGCCGCTCGGCCCCAGCACCAACGCCCGGTCGGCAAACCGGGCCGCGAGCGAAAGGTCGTGCAACACCACCACCACGGCCAGGCCACGCGCGGCCTGCTCGCGCAGCACGCCCAGGGCCTCCAGCGTGTGGCGGGGGTCCATCGCCGCGGCGGGCTCATCCGCGAGAATCACACGGTCACGGCCCAGGGCCTCATCCGCCACTTGCGCCAGCGCGCGGGCCAGGGCCACGCGCTGCAGTTGCCCGGCCGAGAGTTCACTCGTGGCCACATCCGCCAACTCCGCAATGCCCACGCGAGCCAGGGCCGCGCCGGCCGCGCCCGCACAGGGCGCCTGCGCGTGCCGACCCATCTCAACCACCTGCCGCACACTGAAGCCCGAAGCCGCGGGCCGCTGGGCGATATAGGCCATGTGCCGCGCACGCTGCCCCGCGGCCAGGCGGTTCGTGGGTGTGCCATGAATCGTGCATGAGCCGCCCGTCGGGTCCAGGGAGCCCAACAGCAGCCGCAGCAGCGTGCTCTTGCCCGCGCCGTTGGGCCCCAGCACCGCCGTGAGTGTGCCCGCCGGAAACTCAGCCGACACACCCCGCAGCACCGGACCTCGGCGCGAGCCGGGGAACGTGAAGGCCAGTTGTTCACACACAAGCGCCACGGCGAGAGGCTAGGCCCACGGCCTCACCGGCCGAGCCATATCCTCGCTTCCATGTCCACGCTCAAGACCATCGCCGTTACGGGTGCCACCGGCTTTGTCGGGCGCGAACTCGTGAAGCAACTCGTGGCCGGCGGCTACGCCGTGCGGGCCCTGTGCCGCGACCGCGACAAGGCCCGCCGCACGCTTCCGGGCGACCGAACCGTCGCCGCCGTGTTCGGCTCCGCGCTGGACGGGAAATCGCCCCAGGAACTCGTGCGCGGCACGCACGCGTGCATCAACCTGCTGGGCATCATCCGGGCCGCGGGCGGGGGGCAGACGTTCGAGCGTGTCCACGTTGGCGCAACCACGGCCCTGACCGATGCCTGCCGCGACGCGGGCGTGAAGAGGTTTGTCCAGATGTCGGCCCTGGGTGTCTCGCCCGACGGCAAGGCCGAATACCAGCGCACCAAGTTTGACGGCGAACAAGTGGTGCGCCGCAGCGGGCTGGACTGGACCATCTTCCGCCCCGGCCTGATCCACGGCCCCGAGGGCGAACTGGTGGGATTTCTCCGCGATTGGTGCAGCGGCACCAAGCAGCCCTTCCTGTTCATCCCCCACTTCCTCCGCAAGGTGGAGCACGATGAGGGCGTGCCGATGGGGCGCATCTCGTTCGAGTCGCCCGTGATCGCCCCCGTGGCCGTGCAGGATGTGGCCGCGTGCTTCGTGAGCGCACTGGCGCAGCCCCAGACCATCGGCGAGGTCTACAACGTGGTGGGCGGCCAGACGCTCACGTTCAAGCAGATGACCGCGTGGTTCCGCGACCACTTCAAGTCCGCCGATTCCAGCCTGCCCATGATCGGCGTGCCCGGCGCCGCGGCAAGTGTGCAGGCCAAGATCGCCAAACTCATCGGCCTGGGGGGCCTGCTGCCGTTTGACGAGGGCATGCCGCTCATGGCGATTGAAGATTCGACCGCGGACCTTGAGAAACTTCATCAGCAGGTGGGCGTGAAGCCCGGCCGGTTCGAGGACCAGGCGAAGGCATACGCGGGGGCGATGTGAGACGCACCTCACGAAGGCAAGCACGCATGGCGGACGCAACGTCGCTCGCATCATCTGGGACAATCTCGGCACACTGCTCGCCGCGTGGAACGAAGCGTTTCCCGAGGTATGAGCAACTTGTGCAAGCCGTCGGCCTCGCGTTTGCGCACAGGTCGCTGTTGCTGGCGCTCGCGGACGGCCGCCTGATCTCCGTGCCGCTGTCGTTCTTCCCCACGCTCGCCGCCGCCACGCCGCGCCGGCGGGCACGGTGGGAGTACGTCGGCCCCGCCACCGGCTTTCTCTGGCCCGAGTTTGACCTGCTCCTGTCAGCCGAAGATATCGCCGCCGGGCGGCGCGAGCACACCTTCGATGCCGCTCGCACGCCCTCGCGTCGGGCCGCGTGAAACCCTCCGGAGCATCCGCATGCCCTCGCTCACCATCGAACGCACCGTCAACGCGCCCGCCGCGCACGTCTTCGCTCGCTACACCGACCTGCCCAACGCAGCGGCCATGATCCCCGCGATCAAGAAACTCGATATTCTCACGCCCGGCCCGGTGGGCAAGGGCACGCGCTTCCGCGAAACCCGCGTCATGTTCGGCAAGGAGGCCACCGAGACGATGGAGATCACGGCCTTCGACCCGCCGCGCGCCTACACCATCGAAGGCGACAGTTGCGGCTCGCACTACTCCACCACCTTCACGTTCGCGCCGGCGGGCGGCGGCGCGGCCACGCGCATGACCATGCACTTCGTCTGCCGCGCCCAGACCCTGACCGCCAAACTCTTGGCCCCCCTGAGCCTCCTGATGATGGGCTTCATGCGCAAGGCCCTTGAGGGCGACGTGGACGCGATGAAAGCCGCCGCCGAGCGAGCGGGATGAGGGCACCACGCCCTGCCCCCATACCCTCACCCCATGTTCGACCCCTATTCGTCGCGCCTCATGGCGCACCTTCAACACGACACCTACCAACCCGTGGGCATCGACCACCTGCGCGCCGACCTGGGCGTGCCCGACACCCACAAGGCCGAGTTCCTCGCCGCCGTCGACGGCCTCATCTCGAAAAACAAGATTGCCGTCGATGACAAGGGCCTCGTCCGCCTCCCTTCCGTGGGCAAAGACCTGATCGGCGTGCTCCGCAAAAACCAGCGCGGCTTCGGCTTTGTCATCCCCGAAGCCGCCGTGCGCGAGGGCGACGTCTTCATCCCGCCAGACGGCATGGGCGATGCCCTCTCCGGCGACACCGTGCGCGTCGAGGTCGGCCGCAAACGCAAGCCCCACGGCGGCGGAGAGGAACTCTTCGGACGCGTCGTCCAGGTCATCAAACGCAAACGCAAGGTCTTCACCGGCGAACTCTCCCAGCGCGGCCCGCAGTGGCTCGTCATGCCCGACGGACGCGAACTCACCGACCCCGTCGTCATCCGCGACCCCCAGGCCAAGAACGCCAAGAAGGGCGACAAGGTCGTCATCGAGATCACCGCCTACCCCGAGGGCAACACCCTCGCCGAGGGTGTCATCGTCGATGTGCTGGGCGCGGCCGGCACGCCCAGCGTCGAGACCCAGGCCGTCATCGCCGCGTACAACCTCCCCGGCGATTTTCCCGAGCAGGCCGTGGCCCAGGCCGGCCGCGCGGCGGAGCAGTTCCAACGCGAGGTCGAAGCCTTCGACTACGACGCGGCCGGCGCTGCCGCCATGCGCGAAGACCTCCGCTCCGAGTTCATCATCACCATCGACCCGCCCGATGCCAAAGACTACGACGATGCCCTCCACATCAAGCGCCTCCCCGGCGGGGAAGGCTGGCAACTCGGCGTACACATCGCCGATGTGGCCCACTTCATCCCCACCGGCACGCCGCTGGATGTCGAGGCCCGCAAGCGCGGCAACAGCGTCTACCTGCCGCGCCTCGTCATCCCCATGCTGCCCGAGGTCCTCTCCAACGGCATCTGCTCGCTCCAGGAGGGCGTGGACCGCTTCTGCAAGTCCGCGTTCATGCGCTACGACCGCCAGGGCAACCTCCGCTCCAGCGGCGTGGGCAACGTGCTCATCAAGAGCGCCAAGCGCCTCACGTACCTCGAAGCCCAGGCCCTGATCGACGGCGACGAGACCGAGGCCAAAAAACACGCCAAGACCGAGCCCAACTACACACCCAAACTCTTTGAAACACTCCGCGAGATGGACGCCTGCGCCAAGGCCATCCGCGTGCGCCGGCGTGCCGCGGGCATGATCCACCTTGATCTGCCCCAGGCCGTGCTGATTTACGATGACGAGGGCCGCGTGATCGATGCCGAGCCGGAGGACCAGGCCTTCACGCACACGCTCATCGAGATGTTCATGGTCGAGGCGAACGAAGTGCTCGCACGCCTCTTCGAGAGTGTACGCGTGCCCCTCCTCCGCCGCATCCACCCCGAGCCCACGCCCGGCGATGTGGGCGAACTCCGCACCGCCGCCAAGGTGGCCGGCTTCAGCATCCCCAAAAGCCCCACGCGGGCCGAACTGCAAACCCTTCTCGACGGCACACGCGGCACCGCCGCCGCGCCCGCCGTACACATGGCCGTCCTGCGCTCGCTCACCAAGGCCGAGTATTCCCCCGCGCTCGTGGGCCACTTCGCCCTCGCCAGCAGCGCGTACGCCCACTTCACCAGCCCCATCCGCCGCTACCCGGACCTCACCGTCCACCGCGCCCTGGCCGAGTACCTGCGCCACACCACCAACGGCAAGAAGGCCCCGCCCGCAGACGATGAGGAGGCCCGCTTCCGCCTGGGCGAAAAACTCATGGAGAGCGAGAAAAACTGCCCCAGTGAAGACGAACTCGCGCTGGTCGGCAAGCAGTGCTCGCGCACCGAGGAGAACGCCAGCAGCGCCGAGAACGACCTGCGCTCCTTCCTCATCCTGCAACTCCTCGCCAACCACGTCGGCGAATCCTTCAAGGGCATGGTAACGGGCGCCACCAACGCGGGTGTCTTCATCAAACTCGCCAAGTACCTCGCCGAGGGGCTTATCAAGCGCGAAGACCTGCCCAACTTCCCCGACCAGAACGGCCGCGTGCGCGGCGGCCTGTGGCGGCTCGACCCGCGCACCAGCCGCATGACCCACGAGGCCTCCGGCCGCTCCTTCGGCATCGGCGATCAGGTGGAAGTGACGATCGCCAATGTTGATCTCGCCGTGCGCCGCATGGATTTGGTGGTGACGGATGCCACCAGCCGGGAGAAGAGCAAGGTGCGCAAGTACCCCAAGCGCGGCGACGACCGCACCAGTTCACCCACGGGGCCGGTCGGCGGCTTGGGCATCGGCGGCCCGCTCATCCCGCGCACACGCGAAGAGTGGGACGCTTTCAAGCACGGCAAATCCGGCTCAGCGGGCCGAAGCCAG
>CAZNEU010000187.1:0-15656 GCA_964571915.1 uncultured Phycisphaeraceae bacterium | reverse complement strand
GTTGCCCTTGCCATAGCCTTGGGCGATCTGACTGGCGATGCTGACCGAGAGCCTTCGCATCGCGGCGACGAGGCCGAAACGCTCGTGCTCGGGCAGGCTGCCGGCGAGGCCGTACACACGCTTGCCCAGTGCGAAGGCTTTCTGCCATGCGATGAGATCGCGGTAACTCTTGATGGGTTCAGACATCGCCTCATGCCTTGATGCCGAATGCCTCGGTGCCTTCTTGGTTAGTCCACCTTGGGGAGTGTGAGCCCCGTCTGGTCCTGATACTTCCCGCCCTTGTCCGCGTAACTGGTCTGGCAGGCCATGTCGGCCTTGAAAAACAGCAGTTGGCCGATGCCCTCGTTGGCGTACACCTTCGCGGGCAGGGGCGTGGTGTTGGAGATTTCCAGCGTGATCTTGCCGCGCCACTCGGGTTCAAGCGGCGTCACGTTCAGCACCAGGCCGCAGCGGGCGGAGGTGCTCTTGCCGACGCAGAGGGCGAGGATGTTGCGCGGGATGGAGACCACCTCAACCGTTTCGCACAAAGCGAAGGAGTTGGGCGGGATGATGACGTGGTCTTTCCCGATGACCTCGCAGTCGATCTCCACGAACAAATCGTCGTGGAAGGCCTTGGGATCGACGATCGTGACACCGCCCGAGCGGGGCGTGGGCGTGAAGATCTTGAACCTGCTGCCGACGCGGATGTCGTACCCGTAGGACGACACGCCGAAGGAGATGCGGCCGGGGCGTTTGGCGGCCACCTCAAAGGGCTCGATGCCGATGGCTTCACGGATTTGGGAATCGCAGAGAATCGACATATGATCGCGCAAGTAGACGGCTTGATCGCACCAGATTCGCGTGAATTCTGCGTACCGAGCCGGTGAAAAATCTTCGGATTCAGGCCCTCATCGCGGCGACTGCCGGACGCGGGTGGACAGAATAACACTATCGGTTGGGGGTTCAAGAGCAGAAAACCGCAAAATGTGGTGGTTGGCGCGTGCAAAACCTGTCGCTCAAGCGCAACTCTATATTTCACAGATGTTTACGCACGCTCCAAATCCGCGTGAAAAGTTCAGAATGCGTGAAGATCGACCTCGCATGGATGTGGAAATCTTGATCGACCGCGACCGCTCTCCGCCTTCTCCCGCGCGCCCCCAAGGCCCGTTTGCGCGTCGATCCGGAGTGAAAGTTGTTGTACGGCAAGCACTTGCCGCAATAATCGCCCGTGATGAAGCGCGCCCTCGCCGTGTCTGTGCTCGCTTTCGCCCTCGTGCCCGGCGCGTGCGACTCGGGCCCGCGAAAAAAGGCCCGTTCCGTCGAGCCCATCGTGCGCGATGTGCCCACCGTTCTGCGCGGCACCATCGGCGCTGAGTGCTCCATCCGCGGCAACGAACCCGTTCTCGTCAGTGGCCTGGGCTTGGTCGTTGGCCTCAATGGCACCGGCGGCGGCCCGCTGCCCGTGCAGATCCAAGCGACCATGGAGCGTGAACTGGCCCGCGGCGGCATCGGCCGCGGCGGCCCGCTCACCGAAGGCCCGCTCGCGGGCATGACCCCGCGCGAGGTGCTGCGCGACCCGAACTGCGCCGTGGTGCTGGTGGAGGGCGTGGTGCCGCCGGGTTCGCCACTGGGTGCCACCTTCGACGTGCGCGTCCGCACCCTTCCCGGCTCCACCGTCAGCAGCCTCGAGGGCGGCAAACTCTGGACCACCGAACTCCGCCTGGGGCCTGTAACACCCTTCGGCGGCGTGAAAGCCCGCAGCATCGGCCACGCCCGCGGCAGCGTCTTCATCAACCCCTTCGCCGATCCAAGCGGGGCGCCGAGCAACGCGACGATGGCGAACCTGGCGGCAGACGCGCTGGCGCCAACGGCCGATGCCCAAGCGGGTCCGGCGGCACCGCGCGACGAGTCCATGGGCGAGAAGTTGGCACAACCCTCGCCGCTCCAGGCACCGACGGCCCAAGCCCCGATGCGGCCCGCGGCCACGGGCGACGGCGTTACGCGCACGGTGGGGCGCGTGCTGGGCGGCGGCTTTGTCTCCGAGCCCCTGGCCATGGAACTGGTGCTCGACAACCCGAGCCACGCCCGGGCGATCTCGATCGTGCAGGCGATCAACTCGCGCTTCCCGCCCACCAAGGGCGACGAGGGCAACACGGCCCGGGGGCGGAACGATTCGAGCGTGGCGGTGCGTGTGCCGCGGGCGTACCGCGAGAAGACCGAGGAGTTTCTGCAACTGCTGAAGTACACGCAGATCGACCAGGCGTTTCCGCAGGAGTACGCGAAGCGGTTCGCGGAGGAACTCAAGAAAAGCCCGGCCCTGGCGGACGAGTTGAGTTGGAGCCTGCAGGCGATCGGGCGGCCGGCGGCCCCCTTCCTGCTGCCGCTCTACGACGACCCGGAACTGCTGCCGCGCCTGGGCGCGCTGCGGGCGGGTGCGAAGGTGGGCGACCCACGGGCCACGCCGCGCCTCATGGAGATGAGCCGCGGGGGGCCCGCGAGCCTCCGGGCCGAGGTCATTGAACTTCTGGGTCAGATGGGCCCGGACCCGCAGATCAACATCGCCCTGCGAGACCTGGTGCAGACGGGCGAACTGGACGTGCGTGTGGCCGCGTACGAGGCCCTGGCCGAGCGTGGCGACCCGAGCATTGATCGCCTCATGATCGCCGACAGGTTCGCCCTCGACACCATCCCCATCGGCGATGACCTGATCTATGTCTCCCAGCAGGGCGTGCCGAAAATCGTGCTGTTCGGAGCGGGCCTGCGCCTGGCGGAAGAGACGCTGGTGAGCGTGTGGGGCGATCGGCTGATGATCGCGGTGGAGAAGGACCAGCCCGGCAACGCGGCCCGACTCTACTTCCGCGACTATCGCGACAGCCGCGCCACCACGGCCAGCGTGAGCCGCGACCTGCGCGAACTGGTGCGGTTCCTGGCCCGCCAGCCGGTGCCCGAGAACCCCGAACCGGGCCTGAACCTGACCTACTCGGAGGTGGTGGGCGCGCTCTACGCCGTGCAGAAGCAGGGCGCGATCGCCGTGGCTCCCGACGGCAAAGGGCCCGGTGGCGGCGGCGCCTTCGCCACCGAGCGCGACCGGTTGCTGGCCCGCCTGCTGGAGGCCCAGGAGATCACGTCCGTTGAAGAGCGGCCCGAGAGCGGCGAGGCGGTGCCCGACAAACTCACGAGCATGATGAAACTGCCCACCCGGCGCGGCGACGGCACGACGACCCCCGCGAGCAAGGGAAAGAGCCTGGTGGTGCCGCTGAGCGGGCCCAAGAAGAAGTGAGGGAACGACGGTCGGTCTGCCCCCCCGGCGCGACGCGCCTGAGCGTCAGGCGGACTTTTTCACGCGCGCACGAACGTCTTCCGGGGAAACAATCGACCCGGGAAAGCGGCGGGCCGCGGCCCGAGCATCCTCGGCCAGACGCCGCGGATCGTTGCCAAACCGTGCCGCACGCGCGAGACGGATGGCGCGGACCTCCTCCAGCAGGGGGTCGGCCGCGGGTGGCACATTCGGGGCTGGTGGGTCGTTGGTCATCACGTATCCTGCCAGAGAAAATCGGGGGTCACGATCCGGGGCGGCATGAGGCCCATCCTCATACAGACCACCCGGAGGTGTTCGGTCTTGTTCGGGTTCGCCAGGTGCCGAACGTTCCAACTCAGCAAGTACTCCAAGCCCGCGACGGCCGCGGCGGCCACATGGATGGCGTCTCCCGCCACCGGAGCGGGCATCACTCGCTGCTCTACGAGCAGCCCCGCAAACCCGACGACGTCCGGGCTCAGGTCGATGCGGGGAACGGCCTTCACAAACTCGACAGCCGAGGCCGCGTTCTTATGGCCCGGGTCGGACAACTCGGCAACGACCTCGTCGGAGATGAAGAGGATGTGGCCGGATCGCTGGGAGCGCCACCAGTCGAGACTCGCCTCCCGTCGGTAGACGCTGGCCGCGTCGGTCCGTGCCGATACGCACGCTGACACAAAGCTCGTTTCCAGGTACACGCCGGCCATACCCGCAAGGGTAGATAGCCCGCGTGCCGCCCGAACCGTACGCGGTGGGAAGGTGGGAATCGAGGACTCGAACCACTCGCCCTGATGCTGCGCGATCGGCACGCCCCGCTTGAAATTCACGCGCAGGGCCGCCATACTCCGATCTGTAGCCGGGTTTGTCTCGTGCGGCCAGTGGCGCGTGCGCCCCGGCCGGCCAAGGATCGGCACCCCGCCAGGAGCGGGATGGAGCGCAGGATGCGGTTGGCGAAACTCACCCTCTCGGGCTTCAAGTCGTTTGCCGACAAGACCGAGTTCACCTTCGACGAATCCATCACCGGCATCGTCGGCCCCAACGGCTGCGGCAAGAGCAACGTTGTTGATGCCGTCAAGTGGGTGCTCGGGGAGCGCTCCAGCAAGAGCCTGCGCGGCACGGAGATGATCGACGTGATCTTCGCCGGTTCCGCCGCGCGAAAGCCCCTGGGCCTGGCCAGCGTCACGCTCACGTTCGAGAACCCGGTGATGCAGGGCCGGCAGACCGCCATCGGCCATGGGCCATCGGCTGAACCAGGCGCGGCGGCGGGCACCTTCGTGGCCGAACTGGCCGTGGAGGCCGATGCCGGCGCGCCCGCCGATGAGGCCCCGGAGAGCGAGGATGCCACCGCCGCGCTCGACCCGCGCGTGCGCGGCAAGCGCGCCCTGCCCATCGACACCGACATGGTGGATGTGGAACGCCGCCTGCACCGAGACGGCACCAGCGAGTACCTCATCAACAGCAAGAAGGCCCGGCTGCGCGACATCCGCGACCTCTTCCTCGACACGGGCGTGGGCGCGGACGCCTACTGCATCATCGAGCAGGGCAAGGTGGATGCGATGCTCCTCGCCTCACCCATCGAGCGGCGGACGATCTTCGAGGAAGCCGCGGGCATCGCCAAGTATCGGGCACGCAAGACGGAGGCCGAGCGCAAACTCGACCGCACGCAGGCCAACCTGGCCGTGGCGCGCGAACAACTGGAGAGCGCCGAGCGCCGCCTGCGGATCGTGAAGGGCCAGGCCGCCAAGGCTCGCACGTTCAAGACGCTGGATGAGCAGTTCCGCACGCTGCGGGTGTCGCTGGCTCTGCACCAGTATCACGACCTGCGCCAGCGGCTCGAAGGCCTGACGAGCCGCCTGAGCGAACTGGAGGGTGTGCGGACCGAGGCCCACCGCACGCTGGCATCGTTCGAGGCCGCCAAGTAGCAGGCCGACCTTTCACGCCACGAACTGGCCGAGCAGGTGCGCACCCACGAATCCGCCGAACAGATCGCGCGGCACACGCAGGAGCAAGCCTGCCAGCGCCAGCGCATGGAGGCCCAGGCCGCCCAGACCGCCCGAAAGCAACTGGCGATCGACCAGGAGCGACTGAGCGACCAGGAGCGGCAGGCGGCGGAACTGGAAACCGCGGCCACGTCCCTCACCGAACAGGTGGCCGCGCTCTCGGAAAAACTCGGCGATGCCGAACGCGAACTGGCCGAGCGTGCCGAGCGCCGCGCGGCTCTGGCGCAGACCCTCTCCAACCTGCGGACCGACCTGACGGGCAAGCGACTCTCCCTGGCCAACATCGACCGCGACCGCGCCTCCCTGCTGGCCGCGGTGGAGCAGGGGCAGCACCAGGCCGAGGGATTTGCCGAGCAGATCGGGCGGCTCACGATCAAGGCCGGCGGCCTTGAGTCTCACGCTGCCCAGGCACGCGAGGCGAGCGCGGCAGCGCGAGCCCGCTTTGGCGAGCACCAGTCTCGCGCCACCGATCTGGACTCCCGCCTCAGGGGCTTGGTCGATCGCGCCGGCACACTCGCGGGCGACCGGGCCGGCGCGGCACGCGCGCTGGGCGAGATCGAGCAGCGGTTTGCACGCCTCGACGGCCGCCGCGCCACGCTCGCCGAGATGGTGCACAGCCGCGTGGGCCTTGGCCAGGCTGTGCGCGATGCGCTGGCCCTGCGCGAGCGCGGCGAAGCGTTCAGCGGTGTGCTGGGCGTGCTCTCCGACCTTATAGAGGTAGACGCCGAGCACGCGCTGGCGGTGGAGGCGGCCCTCGCCACCGACCTTGCGGCCATGGTTGTTCGCACGCCCAGCGAAGCGCCGCCACCCGTGGAACTGGCAAGGCTCAGCGGGCGCGTGGCGTTTGCGCCCCTGCGCACGTGGACTTCTCCGTTCCAGACGGCCGGGGAGAATGCGGATGGGCAGCACGACGGCCGGAGCGGGAACATTCCGCACGTCATGCCGTTGCTGGTCGCCGATGCCCCCGCCGATCCCGCCGTGGATCGTGAACTTGCCCCGGGCCCGCGACAGCACATGGGCGACAAAGTGCCGGGCTTGGTCTCGGTGCGGGGCCTTGTGCGGCAGCGCCCGCCCCGCACCGTGCATGACGGGATCGACCTTTCGGACCTGCTCAACCGCCTGCTCGGTCAGACGTATCCGGTGCGGGACATCGACGGCGCGATGCTGCTGGCGGCGTCGGGCCTGGTGCCGGCGGTGGCCCGGTTTGTAACCGACGACGGCACGGTGGTGGACACGACCGGCATGATCGTGGCCGGCCCGATGGGTGGCGATGAGGGATCGGGCGTGCTGGTGCGGCAGACCGAACTCCGCGAGATCGAGAGCGAGATCACGCAAGTGGGCGGCACGCTCGATGCGGCCCGCACGGCACTGCGTGCGCTCGATGCTGATGCGGCCGGGCTGGCCGATGAAACCGCCTCTGTCCGCACCACGCTGGAGATGCAGCGCCGCCTCGCCGCGAGCGAAGAACTGCGCAGCGAACAGCACGCGGCGGACGCGACACGCGCCCAGCGTGAGCGCGACACGATCGCCGAAGAAATCTCCTCGCTCACAAGCCGCGCTACGGCGCTGGATGTGTCTCGCAAGCAGACGGCCCAGCGTGCAGACAGCCTGCAAAGGCTGTACGGCGAGCAAGCCGAGGCCGCGCGGGGCGTGGAAGAACGCATCGCCCACATGCAGGGCGATGCCGATGCCCTCGGCGAAGCCGTGACCGCGGCCAAGGTGGAGGCCGGGCGGCTGGGCGAGCAACTGGCATCTGTGCGGCGCGAGCGGCAGAGCACGGAGTTGTCGCTGGACGAAACCCGTCGGCGCGCAGGCAACCTGCGACACGCGCTTGAAGGCCAGACCCGCCTCGCGGACGGCCACGACGCGGCCGCGCGTGAGGCCGGCGCGGCGGCCGTTGCCGCGGGCAGCGCGGCCGAAGAATCGCGCCGCACGTCGCTGGAAATGCGCGAGCAACTCGTTGCGGCGGTGAGCCGCGCCACCGAACTGGGCGAGAAGGTGCTGATCGCGCGCGAGCACGCCACGCACATCGAGCGCGACTGGCACAGCCTGGAGACCAGCCGACGCGAGATCGAGGTGCGCCGCGAAACCCTCGAAGACCGCACACAGCAGGACATGGCCTTTGACCTGCTGGCCGAGTACCCCGTGCATCGCGACATGACCGAGGGAGGCCTCTTCCCGCGCAGCGACTTCGACCCCGGCGCGGCGGAGAAGGACATTGCCACCCTCCGCGAGCAGATCAAGAGCCTGGGCAACGTGAACCTCGATGCCATCGACGAAGAGAACCAACTCGTCGGCCGCAACGAGCAACTCGCCGCGCGGGTGGCCGATCTGGATTCTGCCACCGAGCAACTCACCACGCTCATCGCCCAACTCGCGGATGCCAGCCGCGTGCGCTTCGAGACCACGTTCGCCGCGATTCAGAAGCACTTCGCGGGTGAAGACGGCATGTTCCGCAAACTCTTCGGCGGCGGCAAGGCCGAGATCCGCCTGATGCCGCTGGTGAAAGACGGCGTGGAGACCGACCAGGTGGACCTGCTCGAGAGCGGTATCGAGATCATCGCCAAGCCGCCGGGCAAGGAGCCGCGCAGCATCAACCAACTCTCCGGCGGCGAGAAGAGCATGACGGCCGTGGCCCTGCTCATGAGCATCTTCCGCAGCAAGCCCAGTTGCTTCTGCGTGCTGGACGAGGTGGATGCGGCGCTGGACGATGCCAACGTGGACCGCTTCTGCCGCGTGATCGAGCAGTTCACCGACGAGAGCCACTTCATCATCATCACGCACCACAAGCGCACCATGCACGCGGTCCACCAGGTGTACGGCGTAACCATGCAGGAGCGCGGCGTGAGCCGGCGCGTGAGCGTGAAGATCGACCAGGTGGGGCCGGATGGGAAGATCCGCGAGAGCGGGGGCGAGGGCACACCGCAACGAACCCCGACCATGAGGGAGGGGCGAGACGCGGTCGAGGCCCCCGCCGAACCGGGACCCTATCGCAAGGGGCTGGCGGGGATGCGGGAGGATGCGGCCAAGCCGTCGCTCAACTGATTGAGCGATTCACTGCCGCGTCAAGCCTCCATCGCTCCTACTAACTCGGGCACGCCGCCCCTCCCCTGCCGTTGCACCCACTTCTCCAACCCACGCACCACGCCCAGCGGCGAACGCGGGTTCACAAACAGGCCCGTGCCCATGCCCACGCATGTGGCCCCAGCCACCACAAACTCCGCCGCGTGCTCCCAGCGAAGCACGCCCCCCAGGCCGATGATCGGCGTGCGAGTCTCGCGGCACACCTTGGTGTACACCTCGTGAATAAGCCGCGTCACGATCGGGTGCAGGGCCGGCCCCGACAGGCCCCCCGTGCTGTTGGCCAGGCGGGGCACGCGCCGCTCCACATCAATCGCCATCGCGGGAATCGTGTTGGTGAGGGTAAGAGCGTCGGCCCCGGCCACGATTGCCGCGCGGGCCACCAGCGTGATCTCGGGCGTGATGGGCGAGAGTTTCACGAACAGTTTCGTGCGCTTCGCCACGGCGCGCACAGCCCGCACCAGTTCACCCAGGAGCGGGGCGGACATGCCGAACTCGGTGCCGGTCTTCACGTTGGGGCAACTCACGTTCAACTCAACCGCCACGATGTTGCGGTCCGCCCACTCGTCAAGGTTGCCGGCGATGGCGACGTAGTCATCAATCGAGAAGCCCGCCGCGCTGGCGATCACGGGGCAGGCAAGGGCCGCGGCACGCGGGGCATAGTGCTCCAGAAACGCATCCAGGCCCGGGTTGGCCAGGCCGATGGCGTTGAGCATGCCCGCATCGCCGGCCTCGATGATCCGCCACGTGGCGTTCCCCTCCCGGGCCTCGCGCGTGATGGACTTGGTCGTGGCTGCCCCGACCTTCGACAGATCGAGCACGTCGGACATCTCGTCCAGCACGCCCGCGCAGCCCGCGGCAAGAATCACCGGGTTGCGGAGCGCGATGCCGGCGAGGTTGGTGGCAAGTGCCGAGTTCACGCCTCGAGGATACTCAGCGTGCGTAAGATGGGTTCATGCGCATCTTTGTGGCCCATCACCCGACGGACCAGGCTGTCGCTTCCGCCTTGGCCGACCGGTTGCGCGATGCAGGCCACGAACCGTGGCTTGCGTCAGAACAGACCTCGCCTGCGGAGAACGTCTTCAACGCGATCGGCAAGGCCCTGGACCGAAGCCAAGCCATGGTGGTGCTCGTCTCCCCGGAGGCCATGCTCTCCAAAGACGTGATGGACCTCATCGCCTATGCGCTGGTAACACCACGATTCGCCCATCGTCTGTACGCCCTCAAAGTCCGGACGACGCCCAAGGACAGCGTGCCATGGATCTTCGAGCGCATGGTGCTGATCGAAGCGAGCCGGAACGCTGAGACGGGTATGGACACACTCGTCAAACTCATCGACCAGACACGAAGGGCCAAGGGCGCATGAGCGTCGCGCGGCCACGACCTCGGGAAGTCTTCATCTCCCACGCAAGCGCGGATCGGCTCCTGGCCGACAGGCTCGTACGCGATCTGCGCGCCGAGGGCATCAAGTGCTGGTACAGCCGGCACCAGTTGCACGCCGCCGTGCAATGGCACGCCGCCATCGGTCGGGCGCTCGCCCGTTGCGACTGGATGGTGGTGCTGCTCTCGCCCGCCTCGGTCAAGTCGGTCTGGGTGCAGCGCGAACTGGTCTACGCCCTGAACCACTCGCGCTACCAGGACCGTATCGTGCCTGCGATCGTGGCCGCCTGCAAGCCCGAGCGCCTGTCGTGGACGCTCACCGGATTCCAGATGATTCAGCTCAGCCCCACATGGCAGCTGGGCCTTGCGTCGTTGCTGCGCACGTGGGGCATGGGCGGCCCCGTGGCCCGGGCTCCCAGCGCCCGTCGTGGAACCAAGGGGAGGAATTGACATGGACATCGAAGCGCGTATCGCCCAGTTTGAGAACATGGCCGCAGCCGACCCGACCAACGAAATGGCCCACTTTTCGCTCGGCAAGGCCTATACCGAGGCGGGCCGCTTCAACGACTCGGCCGAGAGTTACCTCAAGGCCGTGGGCCTCAACAACGGCATGTCCAAGGCCTACCAACTCGCGGGCGAGGCCCTCGTGAACGCCGGAGACCGCACCCGCGCCGAGGCCGTCCTGAGTCAGGGCTACATCATCGCCGCGCAGCGCGGCGACCTGATGCCCAAGACCGCCATCGCCACGCTCCTCAAAACCATCGGGGCGCCGCTGCCGGAAGTCTCCGAAGTGCGGGCACCCGGCGCCGGCGCGGCCGCGGCCGTGGGCGAGAACGCCATCATCTGCCGGCAGTCCGGCAAGCCCGGCACACGCATGACGCGCCCGCCGTTCAAGGGTCCGGTAGGGGCATGGATCGCCGCGAACATCTCCAAGGAGACCTTTGACGCGTGGATCCGCCAGGGCACCAAGGTCATCAACGAGATGCGGCTGGACCTGTCGCGCGACAAGGACAACGAGGCCTACGACCAGCACATGCGCGAGTACCTCGGCATCGACGACGCCCTGCTCGCGGAGATCCGCGGCACGGCTGTGCGGTAAGGCCCAAGCGCCCCCCACCCCGCGCTCGGGTCGCGGCGTGCGATGGGGTGTAGTCCAAGTTTCTGGCGGTAGGGGTGTAGATAGGAATGGAGAGGGCGTAGCCGATTCGGAGAATCGGGGTACCCAAAGGCAACCGCCAGAAACTTGGACTACACCCCGTGCGATGCTCCGGCATCCCCCCCGCGCACGCACGCGGATACGATCCCCGGTTCGCGCTGCCCCAGACCACCACCCGCGCGACCCAGGCTTGCACCATGAAGGCCAACACACCCGCCAACCCGCCCGATTGGGAGATGATCCGCGCGCGTGCCGCGGCGTTCCCCGAGCCCGCCTTCCAGTTCGTGCGCGAGGGGCTGGCCCACACATCGGATGTCATTCACGGCGACGACGAGAGCGGCGCGGCGGAGGGCGAGTTGGATGTGCTGGTGTCGCCCTCTCGCCACGTAACCGGTCAGCAGTTGTGCCTGGGGCTGGTGGACCTGGCCCGCAAGCGCTACGGCCGCATGGCCCGCTTTGTGCTGGGCCGGTGGGGCGTACACAGCACCTTTGACCTGGGCGTCATCGTCTACGCCATGATCGACCGCGAAGAGATGAAGTGCGCCGACGATGACCACCTCGACGACTTCCGCGATGTGTGCGATCTGGACGAGTCGCTCGCGCCCGAGATCATCGAGCCGCACGGGTGACACCCGCGGCCAGAGGTGGGCGCGTCCGCGCAACCGGCCCCTCCGGCGTTCATCCAGACCCGATACGCTTGCCCGATGCCCGACCCCGGCGATCAACGCACCTACGAGCCCGGCCCGCCCTCACGCGCGCCTGAGGCCAAGCCGGCCGCGGGGGGTGGGCGAGACTGGCGCACGCTCCACCTCTGGCACATCCAGCCGGTGCGCGATGCCCTCATCATCGTCGCCGTGCTGGGCGTGCTCTACCTGGGCAAGGTGCTCAGCGTGGTCACCGTGCCCATGCTGCTGGCCCTGCTGCTGGCCTACCTCTTCGAGCCCCTCGTAAAGCGCGTAACGCGGGGCCAGATCATCAGCCGCCCCGGCGCCGCGCTGGGCATTATCGTTCTCGCGGCGGGGCTGGGTGTGCTGCCCATCACGCTGGGGCTGGGCTTCGCGGTGCTTCAGGGCGCGACCTACACCCAGCGTCTGGCGATCAACGCCGAGCAACTCATCGACGTGGTGAGCAACCCGACAGACCAGACGCGGCGGGCCGTGCTCCCCGCCACCTGGCAGCGGGCCGCCGACCGGCTCGTTGGGCTCCGGCAGCGTGCCGACAGGGTGAAAGCGCAGCGAGCCCACGACCAACCGGCCGCCAGCCCGTCAGACGCGCCCGCCGCGGGCGGCCCCGCGATGGCGACACCGTCCGCGAGCACCACCCCGCAGGTGCCGGCACCGCCTTCGGCCGGCCCATTCGAGCCGCTGCCCGATATCCGTCCCGCCTCTCGGGAGGATGTGGAAGCGGCCCAACTCTACCGCACCATCGAGGCGGTTATCGGCTGGGTGCGGGCCAACGCCAGCGCGATCTCGCGGCAGGCCTTTGCCACCGGGGCCAACGCCGTGGAGTTCGGTTTCCGCTGGCTCTTCTCCCTGGTTGCCGTCGTCTTCGCGGGATTCCTCACGGCGTTCTTCTTCTACTTCTTCTGCACCGGCTACGGGCGCGTGCTGGCGTTCTGGGAGGGCCTGATCCCCGAACGGCGCCGCGGCCGCATCGTGGACCTGGCCCACAAGATGGACCGCGTGATCAGCGGCTTCATCCGCGGGCGGCTCACCATCTGCTCCATCCTGGCCGTGTACTACACCATCGGCTACTGGTTCATCGGAGCCCCCGCACCGCTCATCCTCGGGCCGCTGGTGGGCGCGCTGACGCTGATCCCCTACGCGGCAGGCCTGGCCGCGCCCCTGGTGATCGGCCTGATGTGGCTGGAACCCCCCGACGCGGCCTGGCAGGCCACGTGGTGGTGGATGACGCTGGCACCGTTGGGCGTGGCCGTGGGCCAGCAGATTCTGGACGACTACATCCTCACGCCGCGCCTTCAGGGAGAGGCCACCGGCATGGACACGCCGACAATCCTGTTCGCGTCCCTGACCGGCGGCCTGCTGGCCGGCGTGTACGGCCTGCTGGTGGCCATCCCGGTCGCGGCGTGCCTGAGAATCCTCATGCGCGAGGTGGTGTGGCCGCAGTTCAAGGCCTGGGCGGAGGGCCGCGCCGACGACCCGCTGCCGATATCAAGAACCTAGCCCGTGCATGGGCGGAGGAACCCGTCACGCACCGAGATCGTCGAGAAGCCCGGACCCGTCGAGGTCTCGGGCCGCGTGCAGCAGCGCCACGAGGACCAAGGTCGATCTCGACGACCGGTACACGATCAATCGATTCGCATCTTCACGGACGTGGGTGTAGCGGAGTCCGGGCCGGACGGTGCCGCGAAACGGCCACGGCTTGCCGATCAGCGGATACTCGGCGATCAGGTCGAGCGTTTCTCGCAAGCGATGAAGGAAAGCCTCCGCCGCGGCCGGGCTTTCGGCGGCAATCCACGCATACTGCTCGGCAATCTGCCGTTCAGCACCCGGTCTGCTCAAGACGCGTCGTTTCACGCGGAGCGCCTCTGTCCGGAACGGCGCGCGACCTTGCCAGTCGCCGAGCGGCGAACCCGGCTCCAAAACGTGCCGTTCACCTCGCTGAGGGGCCCCTCGCGCTCGGCGTGTGCGAGGCGACGATCCAGATCGGCCGCACCCTCACGCTCCCAAGTCTCCCTCAGGATGTGCCGAACAAACTCGCTTGATGTGCCGAACCCGTCCTCGTCCACGCGCCGGTCGATCCACTTCTTCAGGGCCGGGGGCAGGGAGATGTTCATGGTGGTGCGTTTGGCCATGCCGGGAGTATACCCCGCGTGGCGTTCTGTGGCCGATTGTGGCACAAACCAACGCCGGGCCGGGCGGCTCAGCCGACAATGCCGCGCCTTCGCAGCGTACCGAGCACAAACCCGCCCGCGTCGGTGTCGCTGGGCACCAGGGCGTGCGTGCAGCCCCGCAGCGTGCAGAACGCCGCCGCGTCATCGATGTACGCGCGCACCGTGCGGCGGTAGCGCTCCAGAAGTTCCGGCGTGGCGGTGATCTCGGCTTCGCGCCCGGTCTCCGCGTCGGTCAGCCGCAGATCACCCGTGATGAGTGAGGTCCGGTCGGGCTCACCGGCCCCCGCCCCGGCACCGCCCCTGCCGCCGCGCTGTTCCATGGCGGGGTCGATCTCGCCGGGGGAGAGCACCTGGAGCACGGCGATGTCAAACCCGCCGGCACGCCCGGCACCCCCGCCCGCCGTGAGCAGTTTGAGGCCCTCCTGGTACCCGCGCGGACCGGGGATCAGCAGGTCGGACAGGAGCACCAGCACCCCCTTGCCCCCGACGTTGCCGGCCCCGATGGCTCGGCAGGCCGACGAGAAGGTGCCCGTCGGCTCCCCGCCCGCGGCCCCGCCACGGATTTCGCCCCGTCCGGGCTCGCCGGCGTCGCCGGGAGCAGCGGCGAACGGGGCAAAGAGTTCTTCGAGCATGTAGGCGGCCAGGCGCTGCGTGCCCGCGCGACCCCGCAGCGGGGCCAGTTGCCGCAGCACGCGCGCCGGGCCCGCGCTTGAACCGATGAGCGAGACCATGACGCGGTTGTTCTTGACCAGGCCGATGTAGCCCAGCGCGACAGCGATGCGCGCCGCGCACAGGAGTTTGGTGGGCGCCCCCGCGAGCATCGACGCCGACGCGTCGATCACCAGGTGCAGCGAAAGGTCCTCCTCCTCCTGGAACACCTTGATGAAGAACCGATCGAGGCGGGCGAACACGTTCCAGTCGATGTGGCGGAGGTCGTCTCCGGGCACGTACTCGCGGTAGTCATCAAACTCCACCGAGCGCCCGCGCCGCTTGGAGCGCCGCTCCCCTTGCAGTTTGCCCGCGAAGACCTTGCGAGAGAGCACGTCCAGCCCGTCCAGCCGCGCGGCCAGGGCGGGGTCGAGCAACTCAGCAACAGTGGCCGGCCCGCGGCCGGCAGCCCCGACAATCATGGGCGATGATACGGAGGAGAACCCACGGCGATGCCTGATTGCTCGTCGGCCCGCCGCGTTGCGAACAATCCTCCATGCTCCCCCTCGCCGGTTCACTCACCGGCCGCGTGCTCCGTGTGTCCGGTGTCTCCATTCATGGCGACATCTACTTTGATCTGCTCATCGAGCCCGACGCGGGCACCATGCCCGGCGCGCCCGCGCCCGAGGCGGGCAAGGTGGCAGCGGTGAGCGTTCGTGTGCCGCGCCACGCCTTCGATGGCGGGCACCCGCCCGAACAGGGCCAGCGCGTCGAGGCACAGTTTTTGATGCGACAGGCCACCGGCGTGCGTGTGCTGCCGCAAGATTGAGGGCGCGGCAAGCCCGGCCTCGCACGCGATTCAGGGGCGATAATCCGGCTTCACCCACGGGTGTGCGTTGTCGTCGGCGACCTTGCGGGCGGCGCGATCCTGCGACAGAATCTCGCCGGCACGCGGCGACCACGACACGCTTCCCTGCCCCAGCGTGGTGCCCGTGGCCACCGCCAGGTCCACCTGCGAGATCTGGTACTCCGTCAGCGCCCGGATCTCGGCCGACTGCGCATCGGCGAGCCGCGCCGCCGCGTCGAGCACGTCGGTACTGGTTCGCAGGCCCACGTCGAACTGGCGCTTCTCGCCCTCGTAGGTTCGCCCCGCCAGGATCCGCTGCCACTCCTGGTTGAGCAGGTCGACGGCGTTGTAGACCTCCTGCTCGATCGCCAGCTTGCGGAGCTCCCGGGAGGAGAGCCGCTGGAGCCGGGCCAGGA
>CAZNEU010000186.1:0-7491 GCA_964571915.1 uncultured Phycisphaeraceae bacterium | reverse complement strand
CTGCCCAGCGCCATGGATAACCGACCGCTGCGGTTCGAGGAGTTTGAGAGCGTGGTGCCGCGCGTGCTGTTTGTGAGCGCCACGCCGGGGCCTTATGAGTTGGAGAAGGTGGGCGGTGAGGTGTCGGAGCAGGTGATCCGGCCCACGGGGCTCTTGGACCCGACGATCGAGATCAAGCCGGCGAAGGGGCAGGTGCCGGACCTGATCGAGCGGTGTGTGGAACGCGCGGCAAGGAACGAGCGCGTGATCGTGACGGCGCTCACGAAGCGTTTGTGCGAGGACCTGACCAACTACCTGCACGAGAAGGGGCTGAAGGTGCGGTATCTGCACAGCGAGATCGAGACGCTGGAGCGGATCGAGATTCTCGGCGACCTGCGGCGCGGCGACTTTGACGTGCTGGTGGGTGTGAATCTGCTGCGCGAGGGGCTGGATTTGCCGGAGGTGAGCCTCGTGGCGATTTTGGATGCGGACAAGGAGGGGTTCTTGCGGAGCGCGACGAGTTTGATCCAGCAGATCGGGCGGGCCGCGCGGAATGTGAACGCCCACGTCGTGATGTACGCCGACAGGATGACCCCGAGCATGAGCGCCGCGATCGACGAGACGGACCGCAGGCGCGACAAGCAAAGGGCGTACAACACGGAGCACGGCATCACGCCGGAGACGATCGTGAAGGCGATCCGGCGGGGGATCGAGTTGGAGGTGCGGGCCAACCGCACGACGCGCGAGGCCGTGAGGGCGGGCGAGCCGGACTTTGACACCGCCGAGATGGTGCGGATGCTGGAGGAGGAGATGCTGGACGCGGCGGGAAAAATGCAGTTCGAGAGCGCGGCGAGGCTGAGGGATCAGGCTGCCGCGCTGAAGAAGGGCTTGGTGGCGGGGGGAGCGAAGGCGAGCGGGCGTGTGAAGCGGTCGGAGGTTGATGGGGACGCTGACGAGCCGTCCGCGGCGGATCGGCGGCCGGGGATGCCGGGTGTGCGGGCCAACCGGCGCGGCAAGGGGCGCTGGGCATCGCCCAAGCAGGGCGACAAGGGCAAGGGCGGTCGGGCCAAGGGCTGGGGCGGGCCGGGAACGCGAATGGGCGGCGGAGGAGGACCACCAGCATGACGGGCGGAAACCTGGAACAGCACTCGCGGTCGAGTTTTCGGGAACGGCTGGGCTACTACGCCCTGGGCATCGCCATCGGGCTGGTGATCGTGGGCATGATGTATGCGGGGCGGAGCGCGGCCAAGGCGCAACGAGCCCCGAGCGTCAGCGAGGGGACAAAGCCGGTGCCTCCGCGATAGGGACGTAGTCCCGTCGGTTACGCTCCGGGCTCGTTTGGCGCTCCGGGCTCGTGAGTGCGTCGGGGTTCTTTCTCGCATCTCCACCCCGGTGGGCATCGCATTTCCAATGGTGGTCCCTGCTCGTGAAGAACGTAGTGGACCGCTCGGGAAAATGATGCGTTGGTGTTGAGGTACCGCGTGCTGCCGTGGTGTGACCAGGGCTGCACCGTGGGCGGGAGCACACCTGATTCACGGAGACGGCGCGTGGACCACGCCTTCAGGTCGTTCATCACACGCTCAGGAGTGTGGAGGGCCGAGAGCACGGCGTGCACGTGGGTTGACCGCACGTGCAGCGCGCCCAGGGGCCACCCTCGATGCTGGCACACATCGCGGATGGTCGCGTCCACGACGAAACGTCGCTCGGCATCGAGTTCTACACGCGGCTGGCGCAGCGCCCCGCTCATCCACGCTTCTCGGGGCGGGCAGGGAGCGGCGAAGACCTTTCCCGGCACATCGTGCTCGCGGTCGACGGACCCTTCTGGGTGGCCGTGCAGCCACGTGCCGTACGTGTGGAAGGAAATGAAGTACGCCGTGGAGCCCACGCCTGGAGCGTAACGAGCCCCGAGCGTGAGCGAGGGGACAGGTTCCCGCGGAACGCAGAGGACCCGTCGCTTACGCTCCGGGCTCGTTGGGGGCGCTCGGGGTTCGTTCAATGAGCACAAGACGGGGAACAGGTTCGAGCAGGCGTCGCCCTGCCTCGGGGCGCGTGATCTGCTCGGGCGTGTTCCCCATCTTGTGGCGAGCGGCGAGTGTCGTGCAGGAAGACCGGGAGGTGGTCTGTTTACTCTCTCACTCCGCTTCGCAGGGCCACGGGTTTCCCCGAGACCAATCTCTCTCCTCAAATGACGTGTCGTGTCGTATCCGGTTTCCCGGAAGGAAGGAAGGCGTGTTGGAAGGCACTGGGGACTGGGCACTGGGCACTGGGCACTGGGCACTGGTGGCTACGGCCGATTCTCGTCGTCGGCATCCTGGGGCGGGTTGGCCTGCTTTTCCAGGAGTTTGCGCAGGTACTGGTTCTCGCGGCGTGTGGCTTCGAGGTCAAAGAGCATGTACTTCACGCTGACGCGCAGGTAGTCGAGCGAGTCCTGCAGGTCGGCCACGGTCTTCTTCATACGTTCGTGGCGGTCCTTGGTCTCATCGGCGAGTTTGGTGAGCGACTCACGCTGGCCGGGGGCAAGGCTGCCGATCTGCGTGATGAGGTCGCCGAGTTTGTCCTGGAATTCCTGCTCGTTCATGGCTCGTTCCCTTCTCTGCTTTGGATGGACGCACTCTTGGCCCAAAGGGGCCGCTCGAACCGGAAGACCGCCGCGAGCTCTCTCTTCTCGCGGCGGCTCTCTCTCTCTCCTCACCCTCGCGGGCGATGGAAGAGACAGAACAACGGCCGGGCCACGAAGGGCGCGGGTGCGTGCCAGAGCGCGTGGGTCCGAGAAGAACAGCGCAGGGATGCGCTGACCCGCGAAACGGCGGGCGAGCGGTGGCGGAACGGGTTTGGAGCAGGGTCCGTCTGTGCGGAGTGTGGGCGCAGGGCAACACCCGCGGGGCAGCGCGTCAACGTGCGAGGGCGTTCAGCGGCAAGCGTGCATCAGCGGCGCGGCAGCGGTGCGACCGGACCACCATCCACCTTGCGGATCATGTTGGCAGCGCGGGGCGGGGCCAACTTGAGGCCCTCAGCCAGCAGCGCCGGGTCGTTGCGTTTGAGGTGGAAGCACATTTCGCGGAAGTGCTCATCGCGGATCTGGACCCAGCGGCGGAAGAGTTCTTCCAGTTCGTGGCGGTTGAAGCGCGTCATCGGGTCTTTGAGGCCGCACTGGGCCACGGCCCATTCGAGCAGCGCGCCGGGCTGGTCGCCGAAGCGGTAGAGCGTGAGGCTGGCCAGGAGGCGGGCACGGGCGGTGGAGAAGGGGTCGGTGGCGGCGTCGGGCAGGCGCAGCATGATCTCCTTGGAACTGGGCCCGCTGGGGGCCATGAAGGGGTCATCTTCGGGCTTGGCGTGGTCTGCCGCGGCCAGCATGGGCAGTTCACCCTCCGGGCGCAGGTCGGCGTGCGCGGTGGAGATGGTCTTGAGGCCGCCGTGGTCGAAACGGATGACCAGTTTCTGGCAGGAGCGGCCCTCGTGGCGTTCGGCGTGCGCCGAGGTGACAACCCCGACACCCCATTCGGGACGGCCAGCGTGGACGACCCGGTCGCCGAAGGCCCATTGTTTGAGCAGCATGTGCGCATTCCTGCGAACGGACGGTGGGGGCGGAAACGCCCGCCCGCACGCCGCGCAACTTCATCGACATTCTCATCTCGGGCACAGCCGATCTGGGGAAACCAGGGCGGTGTGCGGGAGTTCGGCAAGCCTGGTGCGGGGCAAGGGCACCCGCGGGAGGAAGGGCCTGTGGAAGCCGCGGCGAGGGGCTGCGGGCAGCGTCTCAGTTCGAGGAAAAGACCGGCTCCGCCACGGCGGACCTTCGGTCGGAGAGCCGGGGTACCCAGGAAACTGAGACACTGCCCCGCCGCGGACGGACCTTGGCTCCGGGCCTGATGGAGACTAGAATAGGCCCTGACGGCCGGCTTCGATGCCGGACCACCCCCATCAGGCTCGTCGGGAGTATGCAACCGGATTACGGGTTTGGCAAGCGGGAAGCGGGTGTGGGCAAGTGCCTTCGTCCCGTACAGCGTTCGTTCCGTGTTCCAACGTTGGTTCCATACCCCCCACCCCTCGGCCTGCGTGCGGTCCCCGGCTCGAACTTCTCGCCATTTTCACATTTCAAGGCGGCACAGACCATGATCGAAGCCCTCAAGAGCGATGACATCATCAACAAGGTCGGCGGGCGCTTCAAGTTGTGCGCGTTGATCCAGCGTCGGCTGGTGCAACTGATGGACGGGGCCCGCCCGATGGTGGACCGGCGTGGCCGGTCGGACCTTGAGGTGGTGATCGACGAGATTCTGCACGACAAGATCGTGGCGGAGTTTGACGCGAGCGACCCGGCCACGCAGGCCGCGATGCCGCAACTCGCCGGGCGCGACTGAGCGCTGACGGGTGTGTGCCCCCCACTTTCTGCCTATGTTCGGCGGCGGCCTCACCATGCCCGATCCATCGCACGACCCGCTGAAGGATGCCCGCATCATCGTGGGGATCACGGGCGGTATCGCCGCGTACAAGACGGCGACGCTTGTGTCGCGGCTGGCGCAGGCGGGGGCGCTGGTAACGGTGGCGATGACCGAGAGCGCGACACGGTTTGTTACACCGCTCACGTTTCAGGCGCTTTCGGGCAGGCCCGTCTACACGAGCGCCTGGGAGCACATCGAGAGCCACGACCCGCAGCACGTGAGTTTGGCGCGGGAGGCGCGGCTGGCGATTGTCGCCCCCTGCACCATGGACTGCATGGCGAAACTCGCGGGCGGGCACACCGACAATGTGGTCACGTTGATCCTCTCCGCGATTGATCGCGCCAAGACACCGGTGCTGCTGGCCCCTTCGATGAACGACGCGATGTGGAATCAGGCCAGCACACAGCGCAACGCCAGGCAACTCGCGGCCGACGGGTTCACGATCATCGGCCCCGGCGAGGGGTGGCAGGCCTGCCGCACGGTGGGGACGGGGCGGATGGTGGAGCCCGAAATCCTGCTGGAGACGATTCGTTCCACCCTGACACGGGGCTAACTTTGGGCCACAATCCGGGCAGGAACTGAGAAATCCGGCGCAGCGGATGGCGGAGCATGTTGCAATCCGCGCATCGCGAGGTACGCTCTGCGAAGGCCGTGGCGGTGTGCGCTGGCTTGCGCAAGGCCGTGCCGCCGGGCGGTGCGGCAATCAGGTGTGAGGAGCGAGGGAATGAACATGTCGCGAAGTGTGGCGTTGTGGGCGCTAGCCGGTTCGACGTTGGCCGCGCCGACGGCGGCGTGGGCGGTGGGCGGCACGACCGCGGCGGCCGTAACCGTGGCCCAGAACGCGGAGTTCTGGTACGCGGGGCGGGTGCAGCGGCGCGTAGACGCGGTGGACACGCACTTTGGCTCCGGGTCGTACATCCGGCAGGGTGTGGCCCTGACGGCGGGGCACACGGTGAACGGCAACCAGGCGACCACGCAGGACTTTGAGCGGTTCCAACTCGGCGCCACACGGTTTCTGGCGCTGGGTGTGCAGCACCCCTCGTTCACCACCGGGGGCGTGGTGAACGGCAACGACGTGGCGCTCTTGCTCATGCTCAACGGGCGCGCGACGGCGGGGGCGGAGGCGTTCCCCACGCTGGCGACGGCGAACGCGGGGGGGCCGGCCGCGGGGCCGGACAACCTGGCGGCCGGAAACACGGTGGAACTGATCGGCTTCACGGGGCCGGGCGGCACGAGCGACAAGCGGCGCGGCCTGCTCACGATCAGGAACCCGCCCGTCGCGGGCGACATTGCCCAGCAGACGTACACGTACCGTGTGCCGCCGGGGACGGATTTTTCACAGCCGGGAGACTCGGGCGGCCCGCAGGTGTTCGACTTTGGCGGCATGAAGGGCAAGCGGATCGTATCGACCGTGAACGCCGGGAACGGGGCGACAACGTCTCTGGGTACGCGTGTGGATGCCCACCGCGACTTCATCGACGGCGACGGTTCGGGCGGCAACCGCGTGGTCAACCGCTTCACGGCGGGGGCCAACGCGGCGTTCGATACCGCCGCGCGTTGGCAACGGGGCAGCGGGAACGCGGGCACGGTGCCCGCCGCGGGCGACGTGGTGGTGCTGGACACCACCGTGGCCCGCAACGTGGACCTGGCCGTGACCAGCACGACCGACACGGCAAACCTTGACGGGCTGCTCAACAACGTGAACCTGGTGATCAACGACGGGCACTTTCGCGTTGCGAACGCTTTCGGCACCACCCCCGGCACGGGCGTGCTCAACGGCGGCCGCATCCGTGTGGAGGGGCTGCCCGGCGGCGCGCCGCGCTTCACCGTGGGCTGGAGCATGGAGAACGCGGGCGAGTTCGACGTGCGCAGGCGCGCCGTGGTGGTGGTGGGTTCGGCGTTCACCAACAACCACACACAGATCGCGTTCCTCAACAGCCGCACGACGGCGGGCACCGGCGAGGCCACGATCTTCGGGAGCAACGATGCGCTCACGAGCGTGGACATCCGCGGGATCACGCGTAACGAGGGGACGTTCTTTGTCGGTCGCCGCTCCACCGTGGGCATCGGTGCCACCGTGAACCCGACACCCGCAGGGGCGACGTTTGTGAACGACATCATCGACGGCAACAAGGCCACGCTGACGGTCGAGGGCGACGAGGCCATGTTCACCAACGACCTGGGGCTGGAGAATCGCGGGACCGTGCTCGTGGATGCCGGCGGCCGCGCCGATATCGCGACGCGCCTCCCGGCCACGCGCCCGGGCGGGTTCGAGCCGGTGGGCCTGGCAAACTTCAGCGGCGGCAAGGTTACGGTCGGCCCCGGCGCGACGTTGAACGTGACCAACGGTGTGCCGCGCCAGACGGCGCGGTTCAACAACGAGACGGGGGCGGAGTTCATCGTGGCGGCCAACGCGGGGAACCGGGCGAACGCAACGGTGGACACGCTGGTGCATTCGGGCAAACTGACGGTGGGCGTGAACGGACGGCTGACCGCGATTCGGCGGACGGAGACGTTCAGCGGCTCGACGATCGACATCGAGGGCAGCGCGGCCGCGACGGCGGTGATGAACTCGGGCCTGACGGTGGTGGGCGGCCCGCTGGGCGGAGACCCGGGCTCGGTGGTGAACATCAAGAACCGCGGCACACTCCGGGCGTTTACCGCGGATATTGCGGTGCCGCCAGCCGCGGGTGCGCCCACGGCCCTGCGGATTGACAACGGTGCACGCATCAATGTGGCCGGCGGTGGCAAACTCCAGACCGATTACGGCATGGACAACCGGGGAAGGATCTCGCTCACGAGCAACGCGGACGGGATCGCATCGTTCTTCGCCATCAACACACGCACGGGCACCATCGGCGCCCGCAACGAGGCCGACGGCGAGATCGTGCTGACCCAGGGCGCGGGGGAGAAGCCCCAACTGGCCTTCCAGGACACGAACTTCCTGAACACCGGCAAGGTGAACGGGCCGGGCCGCTTCGTGATGACCGCGGCCAGCGGGTTCTTCAACCGTCGCACCGAGGCCGCGGGGGGGGCGAACTTCAACATGCTGGACGTGGTGTGGGACTCGGCC
>CAZNEU010000185.1:0-2092 GCA_964571915.1 uncultured Phycisphaeraceae bacterium | reverse complement strand
TACCGCCAGAAACTTGGACTACACCCGTGGGGTCCGCACGCCGCGCCGGGCCACAGGGGCCGGATAACCTACGCCCTTGCCGTGTCGGAGCGTGTCTGGCCCGGGGTCCGGTGGCCCGATGAGTGGCCTGATGCTTGTGGAGCCTTCCATCGTGGGGATGAACCCGTTCCTGAAGACCCTCGCCCTGCCCTACGCGCGCCTCGAACTGCCCGGGTGGCGGCGCGTCATGAACCGCGTCGCCGGCCACGCCCACCTCGGCGACGAGCCCACGGTGGAGATGCGCGGCAAACTGCACGGCTACCGCATGACCCTCCAGACCGCCGACTGGTGCGAACGCTGGACGTTCATGCTGGGGCGGTACTACGAGGCGCACACGCAGATGCTCTTCCAGAAGGCCCTGCGCCCCGGCGATGTGTTCGTGGATATCGGCGCCAACATCGGCATGACCGTGCTCATGGCGGCGCGGTGCGTGGGGCCGAGGGGGCGCGTGGTGGCCTTCGAGCCCAACCCGCGCGTGTACCAGCGCTTGGCCGACCACGTGGACCGCAACGGCCTGCGCTCAATGGTTGACCCGCGCAACTGCGCCCTGGGCGACCTCGCCACCCAACTGGAACTGCACGTGCCCCTCCACCCCGGCCAGGCCACCTTCGCGCCCCTCGCGGCAGACAGCGAGGGCCGCGAAACCATGAGCGTGAAGGTGCCCGTGCGCGTGGGGGATGATGAACTGGCCTCCCTGCCGCGCGGGCCGCTGATGATCAAGATCGATACCGAGGGCTTCGAGTGCCGCGTGCTCGCGGGCCTCAAGCGCACGCTCGCGGAGCGTGTACCGGCGGTGGTGTGCGAGGCCGTCCCCGCGCTCCTGAGCCGCGCGGGCGGTTCCATCGAGACGCTCTTCGCCATGATGCACGACGCGGGCTTTGCCGGCCACGCCGTGCAGCACCAGGGCGGCCTCATGGGCTTTGCCAGCGGCACGCTGCGGCTGCTGCGCGTGAACGATCCCGCGGCCCTCGCGGCCAGCGGCGCGGATGACTGCCTCTGGCTCAAGCCCGCCAGCGAGCACGAGTCCCGCCTGCACGCGATGATCGTGTGATGCCCGTTCCGGGTACCCCCACTCTCCGAGTGGGGCCTTGGCTCTTCGGGTACCCCCACTCTCCGAGTGGGCATCTTGGCTCTTCGGGTACCCCCACTCTCCGAGTGGGTGTCTTGGCTCCTCGGGTACCCCCACTCTCCGAGTGGGCTCTGCACTCATCAACTCGTCAACTTTCCCCTCCCCAACGACCGCCCTTGCGCGCCATTGTGCGGCCCTCCGCCCCTCCCCTCTTGCCCTCGCCCGTGAGCGCGGCCACGCTCACGCCATGAACACACAGGACACACCGGCACCGCGGGCACGCGCCACAAAGAGGCCGCTTCATAACACCCCCTCCCAGACCTGTCCGCCGTGGCGGAGGGAGGGGGCGGGGGGTGGGCGAACTCCTTCCCGTTCTGCATCACCCTTGAAGCCCGCCCCCACCCTCCGCACCTTCCGCGCCAGCACCCTGGCATCGCTCCACGCCATCATCCAGGATGCCGCCGAGCCCACCCGCGAGCGCCGCCTGGCCGCGGGCACCATGATGCGCTACCTCGCCCACCACGAGCGCCTGGCCCTCGCCACACGCCGCCACAGGTGTGCCACAGGCGCGGCCCGCTCGCGGGCCGTGCCTGTGCTCCCAACCTCCGCCAATGCCGCCGCGCCCGCGCACACCCTCACCGCCGATGAGGCCGCGGCCATCGACTTCGCCAGCCCGCCCCTCGCCGTCGCCGCCTACCGCCTCGGCTACTGGCGCGGCTTCAACTGCTCCCCCTACAGCGACGAGAATCCGCCCTACGGCGCCGCCGCCGTGGTCGCCGATGCCCGCGCCCAGATCGCCCGCATCAAGGCCATCTGGCCCCTGCGCGACCTGCCCGACGATCGTGTTTCCCCTCCCCCTGAGAGGGGCGAGGGGAGGGTCTCCGTTTCCGGTGGGGCGGTTTCTGGTGGGGCGGACGTCCCGTCCGCCAATCCCGTTTCCCCTCCCCCTGGGAGGGGCCAGGGGAGGGTCTTGCTTTCTGGTGG
>CAZNEU010000184.1:0-7276 GCA_964571915.1 uncultured Phycisphaeraceae bacterium | reverse complement strand
TTTATCGCCCACCTTCACGCCCGTCGCGCGGGCTGCCGTGGCGCCCATCACCACGTCAAAGTGGCCGCTGAAGTACGTTCCCCCCGCCAGTTTCCACTCCGTGTCGGCATCGGGCCTGAACTTCGTGAAGAACTCCGGCGTGGTCGCCATCGTGGGGAAGCCGCGGAACGAATCACCCTGCTGCACGGGAATCGCCCAGTCCACGCGCGGGTCGGCGGCGATCTGCTCGAAGCGGGACCACCCAAGCGCCCGCTGCGGCGCCCGCGCGTAGAACACGCTGTTGAGCACGCTCACCAGCGGGCTGGCATCGGCGGAGACCAGGATGTGCATGTTCCCCGTGCCGCGCTCGAAGGCCCGCCGCCCCGCCTCGCGCATGCTCAGGATCGTGAGCATGAGCGCGACCGACACGCTCACCAGCGCCACCGTCGTCGCCGTCGAGAAGAGCCGCACACGCAGGCTGCGCACCACGATGCCCATGTCCGTGAGAGCCATCAGCCTTGCCCCCCCACCCCCGGCGCGGCAGCCTCGGCCATGCCCGCCAACTCATCCAAACTCGTCCGCCGCTCAAACCGCGCCGCCATCGCCGGGTCGTGGCTCACGCACAAGAGCGCCGCGTTCTTCTCGCGGCACGCCCGCTGCAACAAGTCCATCGCCACGCCCGCGTTCTCCGGGTCCAGGCTCGCCGTGGGCTCATCCGCGAGCACCAGCACCGGGTCGCACGCCACCGCCCGGGCCACGGCCACGCGCTGCTGCTGGCCAACGCTCAGTTCCTCCGCCAATGCGTCGGGCCGCTCAACGCCCAACTGGCGCAGCAACGCCTCCGCCCGCGCGCGATGCTCACGCCCCGGCACAACTCCGAACATGAGCGCGGCCATCACGTTCTCCGCGGCGGAGAACCCCTGCAGCAGGTTCAGCGTCTGAAACACCATGCCGATCGACCGCCCGCGAAACTGGTCGCGCGCGCCCTCACCCAGCGCGTGCAGATCGGCCCCGCCGATCGCCACCTGCCCCTCTGTCGGGCGCATCAACCCCGCGATGATCTGCAGCAGCGTGCTCTTGCCGCGCCCGGAACGCCCGACAACCAACGCCTGCTCACCACGCGCCAGCGCGAACGACGGCACGTTCACCACCCACGGCGAACCCGCGGCGGCGCCGTAGCGGAACCTCAGGCCCGAAATCTCCAGCGCGGCAGCGGTGCTCATGAGCAGGGCCGGAGTGTACACGCGTGCCCGCCCCGGCCCCGCCTCTGGCCGCGTGCTCCATCGACCCTATCCTCACCCCGACGGCCGCCGCCGGCACACCAGGCCCATCGAGCATCGCCATGACCACGGACCAACCGTCAAACCCGCCCGCCCCGGTTCCCACACCGCTTGACTCCGCGACGCTCAAGTCCGCGTTCAACGCCTTCAAGAAGCGCTGGAAACTCACTCGCCTCGATCAGGAATCTCGCCTGGGCGGGGGCAGGCCCACGACGGGCGGCAAGCCCTCCAACATCGCGGGCATCGAGCCGCCGCGTGAGTTTCCGCCGGCGGTGTGGGCAGAACTGGCCAAGCAGGGCCGCATCAAGAATCAGCACGGCGGCTTTTACAGCATGCCGTGAAAGGGAGGCAGCACGGGGCAAAGAGCAAATCGCAAAGAGCAAATCGGAAGCACCACGCGAGCGTGCATTCGTTTGCCATTTGCTATTTGCCCTTTGCACTTTGCTCTTGCGGCCCTCGCGTCCGCCACAACTCCCGCACGCACAGGGCCCATAGCCCGATGTTGGCCGCGGTCGCCAGGCCGTACATTTTCAGGCCCTCCAGCCCGTTGAACTTGGGCAGCAGGTTCGCCAGCACATACGCACCGATCACCACCATCGTGCCCGCTGGGATTTCCGCATTGCCGCGCCGGGCCATGCCCGCGCTAATCAACGCTGCCACCGCGGGGAGGGCCAGCGTGAAGTAATCCGGCTGGCACACCGGCGTGGCCGCCAGCATCACGCACACGAACGCGCCCACCACCAAGGGCGTGGACTTCGCCGGCCAATCCGCTCGCAGGCGTGAAACTCGAAACCCCGCCGCGAGCGCGGTCGCCAGCGTCATCGCGCCAACAAGCCCCAGGTGCGCAACCTGCGTCCAGCGCGCGGGCCGCTCCGGGCGCTCGGCCAGCGGCGTGCCCGCCCACGCGGCGTGATGGATCACCGAGAGCGGCGACTGGTTGTCGATGCGCCGGAACGAGTGAATCTCCTCCCAGCGGCTCTTGTCCGCTGTGGTCGCGCCCGCGGCGAGCGCGGGCCGGAACATCACATCCACCCATTTGGCGTGGTACTCGACCGTGCGCGTCGGGCCGAACACCAGCGCGGGGAGCACCACCAGCAGCAGCACCAGTCCGGCCACGCACGCGCCCAGCCAGCGCCAGTCTCGCCGCAGAGCGGGCAGCACCAGCATGAAGGCGGGGATGACCTTGAGCGCGATCGCCGCGGCCAGCCACACCCCGGCCCGCCCCCCCCGACCACGAACCACCTCCAACGTCATCCGTGCCAGGAGCGCCAGCAGGATGATCGCCACCTGCCCGCGGGAGAGCGTTGCCCCCACGGCCACGAGGCACGCCAGCAGCGGCCAGACACGCAGCGTCCACCACGCGCGGGTGGCTCCCGGCGGCGGCGTGCGCCCCCAGCCGGCACCGCTCTCCTCGATCGCCTGGGCCGTCCAGTGCAGGGCCAGCGCCAGCAGGCCCACGCTGATGACATACCACACCGCCACTGCCGCCGCGTAGGGAAGCGTCCAGGCCATCGCAGCGCCCGGCGGCGGCACGGCCAGCGGCACCATGAACACGGAGAAGACTGACGGGTAGAGGTAGTGCCAGCCGTTGGTGTCGGTCGCGTCGTAAATGTCGGCCCCGGCCCGGACCGCCCACCCGGCGCGGAAGAAGACCTCGGCATCGGTCATGCGCCGTTCCATGAACGCCGACCGGCGCAAGGTTTCGGCGCCAAAGACCAGCGCCAGCACCGCCAGCGCCACCAGCCCGATCCGCTCCGGGGTCGTCAGCCTTCCGAGTGGATCGGCCCTGGCCAAGCGCGTTGCCCCTTGCTCTCGGGTTCGGGCCGGCGCACGCCGCGCCCCTATGTGCAGACGGCCCCGAGCGGGGCCGTCGTGCAAAGTCGCCAAACGCGGGCGGAGGGAGTCGAACCCCCAACCTGCTGATCCGTAGTCAGCTGCTCTATCCAATTGAGCTACGCCCGCACTTCAAGGCACAAGGCCCGGACTTCAAGGGACAAGGATAGTGGCCCGGACGCTTCGGGCAAGTGCAAACGGCCGCACGCACGCACAAAGCGTGTGGTCCAGGTTTCTGGCGGTTGCCTTTGGGTACCCCGATTCTCCGAATCGGCTACGCCCTCTACATTCCTATCTACACCCCTACCGCCAGAAACTTGGACTACACCCACGCACAAAGCCCGCTCACGTGGCGCTGGCATCCTTCAACTTCTTCGCAAGGCCGTTGCGGCCCATCTCTTCCACGCGGGCCTCGTCGTAGAACACCTCCAGCATGCGCGGCACCGAATCCCCCGCTTGCGCAAACACCTCGGCCAGTTTCGGCCAGTTGATGCCGCCGTCGAAGGGCATCCGGTGATCGTCGAACTTGGAGTCGTTGTCGTGGAGGTGGAAGTACCTGATCGCGGGAAGGGCCTTGCGGGTCGTCTCCACCACGTCGCCGGTCATGTTCGCGTGCCCCGTGTCCAGGCACATGCGGATTCGGGGCGAGTTCACGGCCAGCACCGCCTTGCTCAGCCGCACCGTGTCGTGCCCCAGGGGGCAGTTCATCGGCTGGTTCTCGATCAGATACGTGACCCCCAGACGCTCTCCCGTTCCGGCCAGCCGCCGCATGAAATCGTCCAGCAGCGGCCAGCGCGGCTCAGAGACCCGCTCCACCTCCTCGCGGGTCATCATCCGCATCCCCGGGTTCCACGCGGCCGGGTGGACCACCACCATCGGGCCACCAAGATCGCCGGCCAGTTTGCCCTCAGCCTCGTAAATCTCCAGGCACCGCTGCCGGTGGCGGGCATCGCTTGAACTGGGGTCAAGATGAAACCCGAACACACCGTGGATCGAATCGAACCTCATCCCCGCCTGGCCAACCGCGGCCAGAGCCTGCGCCACCGTCGGGGGCTTCTGCTCGTTGCGGTAAAACTGCGCAGTCGTACAGCCCACGGCGCGGTACGCAGCCAGGAACCGGACCGGATCGAAACTGAATCCAAAGGGCGCGATGCACGCCAAAACCGCCATTCATCCGGCTCCAGAGTGGGTGGGCATGACCCAAGTATAACGGCAAACCGCCGACGCGCCATGAGTCCGGGAAGACGGTGGATTCAGGATGTTCCACCCTCCCCAGCGCTCCGCCCGCCCGCCCCGCGACAGGCCCGCAATGAGAACGGGTTGCAGCGGCACGCCGTGCCCGCCCACGCTGCCCGCCGGCTCACCCCTCCCCCAGTTGGCATCGGACCATGTCCGCCCGGGCCTCGCGCCGCTGCTGCTGGTCGAGTTCCCTGCCCGCAAGCCACTGCACGTGCGCGGGCTGCGCCAGCACAAAGAGCGGATTGACCGCCCGCTCCGCCACATCCGCGATCAGGCCCGTGAGCACGCCCAGCCGCACCATGCTCAGCAGCGTCAGAGTCTCGTCCGGGGCCAGCAGCCGCGCGTTGCGCAGCGTGCCCAGGGCGCGAAACACATGGTCCTCCAGCAGGCGGCGCTTTCGCTCCAGCAGCACCCGGCGCGCGGCCCGCTCGTAGTCCAGCACCTGGGGCAGAATCTCGCGCTCCAGAGCCTCGAGAATCTGCTCCTCCGAGCGCCCCAGCGTGGTCTGGTTCGAGATCTGATACAGGTCGCCGATCGACTCCGAGCCCTCGCCATAAAACCCCCGCACCGCAAGGTTCAGGTCCTTGGCGGCGCGGCGGGCCTTCTCGATCTCACCCGTGAGCCGCAGCGCGGGCAGGTGCAGCATCACGCTCATACGAACACCCGCGCCGACGTTCGTAGGGCACGCCGTCAGAAACCCGAAGCGGGCCGAGAACGCGAAGTCCAGCACCCGCCCCAGCCGCTCGTCGGCCTCGACCGCCCGCCGCTGGGCCGGACCCAGCGACAAGCCGGGCAGCACCACCTGCAGCCGCACGTGGTCCTCCTCGTTCACCATCACCGACAGAGCCTCATCGGGCATCGACACCGCCAGCCCGCGTGCCCACGCGGGCGTGCGCGGCTCGGCACCCGACGGCGAGGCCCCCGCCGATGGCACATCGCCCGGCACGGGCGAACCCCGCGGCCCCGCCGACGGCGCGGGCGCGCCGGACACATCGGGCCCGCCCGGCGGCCCAGAGACACCGAAACCCTTCGCCAGTTCCTTGCTCATGAGGTGGCGTTCCACCAGCAGGGTGCGCGCGATCGCGGGGAGTGCGTGTACGTCCACCCACGCCAACTGCGGGCCTGCCGGGCCACCGACCGACCCGCCCGCCGGCGGAACACTCGCCTGCATCAGCGCCTCCTTGCACGAGGCGAGCACGCGGGCGCGCTGATCGACCGTGGCGCGATGCGGGAACGGGCAGCCGGCGAGGTTGCGCGCCAGCCGCACGCGCGAGGAGATCACCACGTCGCCCTCCGCGCCCTGGCCCAGCAGCCACGGGGCGCCGCGCCGAACCGCCGCAAGCGAGAGCGGCCCGCAACCGTCGTTCATTGACCCGGCTCCCCGCCGCCGAGCCTGCGCAGTTGGTCGCGCAGAGTCGCCGCGCGTTCGTACTGCTCGCACGCGATGGCCGCTTCGAGTTGCGCACGCAGTTCGTTCACCCGCCTCAGCAACTCCGCGGGCGGCGCGCGCGGCGGTGCCGGCAAGGCCGGTGGCAACTCGCCCCCGCGGCACGGTCCGCGCCCCACATGATGCGTCGCCCCCTCATGGGCCCGCGCGATCAGCGGCGCGAGTCGGGCCGCGAACGTCTCGTAGCAGGCCTCGCAGCCCAGGCGGCCTGTTTCACGAAACTGCCTGAACAGCAGGCCGCAGGCGGGGCACGCGGGCGTTGTGGCGCTCGCCTTGTCGCCACCCCGCGCGGCATCGGCCGCGCCCGCCGTGCCCGCGGGTGCCTCTTCGCCCGCGTCATCCGCTCCTGCCGCGCTCGCCAGGGCACTGGCCATGGCCTGCTCAAGGGCCTTGAGCGTGGGCAGGCCCGCCGGGTTCCCGGGCAGCGCCGCACCCAGGGTGCCCTGCTTGCGGGCGCACTGATCGCAGAGGTTGCGAGCCCGATGCTGCCCGCCGGTGATGATGATCTCGTGATGCGTGGCCTCGTTGCCGCAGATGTCGCATCGCACAGCACAGGATAGGGCGTTGGCCGTCGCGGCGAAGAGAGCGCCCGCGCCCGGCTTTACCCGGGGCAACCCTGGTAGTACGCCGTGATGTAGTCGCCCAGGTTATCCGGGAACGGCTCATTGCACTGGCCGCTGCCGTCAGCCGTGAAGCCGGTCTTGTACCCCAGGTTGTAGGGCGGCGGGTTGGCGGGGCACGCAATCGCGTACCCGCCGGGGCCGGCAATGTGCGGGCTCGTGTAGTAGTCGGTGATGAAGTCGCCCAGGTCATCCGGGTTCAGCGATCCGTCGTTGTTGTACTCCACGGGGCAGGGCGGAGTTGGCGCTGTAACCGTGAAACTCGCGCCGGCGTTGTTTGTAAAGACCGCGGCGGCCGCCGAGTACCCGTAGTCGGCCGCGTTGGTCGTGCTCACCGTGGTGCCCACCGGTGTGTATCGCAGCGATTGCAGCGTGGTGCTGGGGGCCGCGCCGGCGAACGCGGGCCCGAAGTTGCCGTTGGCATCGTTGTCAATGGTGCCCGTCTGCGAACCCGTGTACGCCGCGCCGCCCCACGAGACGGACCAGTAGATCGTGCCGCCTGCGCTCTCGAACGTCAGCCGCCCGGCGGCCATGTAACTCGCCGGAATCGTGGCCGTCATGGTGAAGTTCGCCGTGGCGGCGGGCGTGGTCTTCGCCACGAACGACGCGGTCGCGATCAGGATACGAGCACCGCTGGTCGAACCGGGCACGTTGGCGTTCATGGTACAGAGCGTGATCGGGTTCAACCCCGCCGCATTGCGCACGCGGATACGCGTTCCGTTCACGAGGTTCTGGCCGGCCGTCCGCATCCGCAGTTGCACGGCCTGGGCCGTGAAATCGCCGGAGATGCCGGCGAGGAACTGCTCGAGCTGAATGAAGTGGAACGTGGCCACGGCGGGAGCAGCCCCGACAAGGGCAGCCGCGAAACCCACAACCGA
>CAZNEU010000183.1:0-1593 GCA_964571915.1 uncultured Phycisphaeraceae bacterium | reverse complement strand
CATGACACCGGTGCTCTCTTCGGGCGGCTGCCCGGGCCCAAACCAGAACGCGACCTTGCCGGCCCACTCGCCCGCGAACGTGTCGAGCAGTTTGTGCTCGGCGGCGGGGTTGGCCACTTTCATCCAGGCCTCCATCACGGCCGCGTCGTCGGGCGCGGCAGGTTTGGCTTCCGCGGGGCGCGCGGCGGGCTTCTTCTCCGGCTGAGCCGCGGCCGGGCTGGAGACGAGGCCCGCGGCCCAGAAGCCAGCCGCCGCGCCGATGCCGATGAACGCGAGGGTGGCCAGTTTTTTCACGGTCGTACCTCCAAGGGGGTGAGTGGGGTGGCGGCGGCGTGGCCGCGAGCGATCAGCCTACAGACTCTGACTCTGAGCAAACGCTTCAAGGCAGGGGTGCGTGCCCCACGACCCTGAGGCCGAAGGCCTCCAGACCGGGCAGTTCGCGGGGGTGGTTGGTGAGCAGGCGCAGGTGCGAGAGGCCCAGGCCGCGGAGAATCTGCCCCCCCACACCAAAGTCTCTCATGCTCTCGGGGAGTGCCGCGGCGTGGCCGGCGGGGTGGGACAGGTCGGGCGCATCAGCACCCGCGTTGTGTGCGCCGCGGCGGATGGTTTGCAGACGCTGCTCGAGTGAACCCGCGGCATCGGCCTGGCCCTCTGGGCGCAGATACACGATCGCACCGCGCCCTTCCTTCTGAATCGCCCGCATCGAGGCCCGCAGCGCATCGCCCGAGGGCGATGCGCCGGCACCCTCGCCCCGTGCCAGGAACACATCGCCCAGAAGGTTGCGCCGGTGCATGCGCACGAGCGTGGGCGCGGCGTGCCCAATGGGGACACCCCTGGGGTCAAGATCACCCACACCCCCCAGCGTGAGGGCAACATGCGGGAGCGGATCGACCAGGCTCTCGAACGCGATGAGGTTGAAGCAGCCCTCGGGCGTGTGGATGGGCGTGCCGCACACGGGCGCAAGGCGCTTCACGAGCGATTCGCGGGCGAGGCGGTGCTCGATGATCTGCGCCACTGAGCACATCTTCAGCCCGTGCGTGTGCGCGATCTTCACGAGGTCGGGCACACGGGCCATCTCGCCGTCATCGCGCATCACTTCGATAATGACCGCGGCGGGACGCAGGCCCGCGAGGCGGCAGAGGTCGAGCGAGCCTTCGGTCTGCCCGGTGCGCACCAGCACGCCGCCGTTGCGCGAGCGAAGCGGGTTGATGTGGCCGGGCCGTAGAAAGTCGTGCGGACCGCTGGCAGGGTCGATCGCCATCTGGATGCAGCGGGCGCGGTCCTTGGCGGAGACGCCGGTGCCGAAGTTGTGGCGCGGGTGGCCGTCGATGGAGACGGTGAAGGCGGTGCCGCGCGTGGTGGTGTTCACGCTGGCCTGGGGAGCCAGATCGAGGCGGTCGCAGTCGGCCTCGGTGAGGGAGAGGCAGAGGTAGCCGCGGGCCACGCTGAGCATGAAGGTGATGGCCTCGGGCGAAACGAACTGGGCGGGGAGAACCAGGTCGCCCTCGTTCTCGCGGGATTCATCGTCGGTGAGGATGACCATTTTGCCGGCCCGCAGGTCGGCGAGGATGTCGGAGATGGGGCTGAACACGG
>CAZNEU010000182.1:0-5302 GCA_964571915.1 uncultured Phycisphaeraceae bacterium | reverse complement strand
CCGCGCGATGGGGTGTACCCGGCGCTGCTGGTGCTGCCGCCGGGTGCGCAGGATCAGGGCATGTTGCTGGCGGGCATGCAGGTGTTCGATCCGGAGTGCCGGGCCCGGGGCTGGGTGGTGGTGTCGCCGCGTGCGGTGGGGGGCAAACTGTTCTTTCAGGGCTCGGAGAAGCACCTGCCCGCGCTCCTGGCGGAGGTGCAGAAGACCGTGCGTGTGGAAGGCAACAAGTGGCACGTGGCGGGAGCCTCCAACGGGGGCATCTCGGCGTTCCGCTTTGCGTGCGATCGGCCCGAGTTGGTGCGCTCGGTCGTCGTGCTGCCGGGTTACCCGCTGCCGGCCGATGAGCCGCGCCTGAGCCTGCTCAGGGGCATCCCCATCCGCATGTATGTGGGCAGCGACGACCGGGTGGAGTGGACGGATGCCGCCCGCGGCACGCTGGAGAAGGGCCAGGCCCTGGGCCTGGACATCGCGCTCGACGTGCGCGGCGGGCAGGCGCACCGGATCGGGAATCTGCAGGGCAAGGAGTTGTTCGACATGCTCGAAAAACTGCGCGTGCGCGAGGGCACACTCTCCGCGGATCAGGCGGCCGTGGCCAGTGTGCTCGACGCCTTCCACCTCGTCGCGAGCGCGGCGAACGAAGAGGCCTACTTCGCACTCTTTGCGCCCGAAGGTGTCTTCATCGGCACCGACGCGAGCGAGCGATGGACCGTGCCGGAGTTTCGTGCCTACGCCCGCCCGCACTTCTCCAAGGGCAGGGGGTGGACGTATGTGCCCGGTGAACGCCACGTGGATGTGAACCCTGAGAAGACCGTGGCGTGGTTTGATGAGGCGCTGAGCAGCGAAAAGTACGGGGCGTGCCGCGGCACGGGCGTGCTGCGCAAGGTGGGGGCCCAGTGGCGCATCACCCAGTATCACCTCACGGTGCCGGTGCCCAACGACCTGCTGCCGCGCGTGAGCGCGCTGATCAAGGCGGAAGAGCGCAAGAAGAAGTGACCGTGCGGGGGAGATGTGCTCGGCTCGCCTGCGACCGGCGGCACGCTCCTCCACGCGGGTGGCCGTCGTGGTCGGGAACTCGCTGCGCTCGCTCCCGACCACGACGAGAAACCGGTGGCCGACGTGTAAACGATGTCCCCGAACACCGTCAACCATGTGGCCGGTCTATACATGGGACCGGAGGGGGATGAGCGCCGGAGGCGGACGGGACGTCCGCCCCACCAGATTCCAGGTCGCGCAGGGGCCAGATGGCTTTGAGGCGGGCGATTTGCGCGCGGGCCTCAGAGCAGCCCGCGGCGTTGCCGTAGGGCGGGTGCTCGCTGTCGTAGGGGGAGCGGTTGTAGCCGCGCCAGTAGCCGAGGCGATAGGCGGCGACGGCGAGTGGCGGGCTTGCGAAGTCGATGGCATCGGCCTGGGCATCGGTGAGGGTGGGCGCGGCGGACGGGACGTCCGCCCCACCAGAGCCCGCGGCGAAGCGCTTGACGGCGAGATCGTGCCGCTCGCGTGCGAGGGCCAGGGCATCCTGAGCGGCGAAGTGGCGCAGGAGGACGGCACCGGTGAGGCGGACCTCGCGTGCGGGCTCGTTGTCGTTGCGGATGGTGCGTTCGAGGGCCGCGAGTGTGGCGGCGCGGAGGTCGGGCGAGTGTGCGCTCATGCGGCGAGTGTGGCGGGTGAGAGCGCGGGGGCAAGCGGGGATGCGTGGAGGGACGCGCAATCGCGCGCGAAGGTGGCCGTTGGTGAAACAAAAGCAACGGGGCGCGGAAGCACGAAGGAAAGGCAGCATCGAAGTCGGCCCAGAGCGGCCGACTTCGATGGCACGGAAGGCAGAGGCAGGGAAACCGCCCACACGGAGTGTGGGGGTACCCAGGCAAAGACAAGACCCACGCGGAGAGTGGGGGTACCCAAACCGGCCGTTCACCCCGCGGGGTTGCGGAAGACGCGCAGCTCGTGGCCGTACCACCAGCGGTTGAACGAGGCGGATTTTTCCAGCACCAGGCCAGCGTGGCGGGCCCACACCTCAACCTGTTGGATGGGCGCGTAGTTGATCCACTGGCGGGCCAGAAGCAGGTCGTGCAGGCGGTTGGCACAGGCACGCCAGAATGGGCGACGGCACATGTCTTTGTAGATCAGGATGCCGTTGGTGGCGACGCGGGAGGCGGCGGTCTGGATGAGTTTCTGCTGCTGGCCGGGCGGCACGTGGTGCATCACATCAATGATGCTCACCACGTCGAACACCTTTGGGCACGCGGGCGGGCCGGGCCACGGGCTCTCCACGCCCACATGAACGAACGCGGGTGAGAGACCGGCGAGGGCCGTGCGGTGGCGGACCTCCGAGGCGACCGTGATCGCCGCGGCTGAAGAATCGAAGCCCAGCGAAGCGGCCAGGCCCACCCTGGCCGCGAGCAGGTGCAGAAAAAGGCCGCCGCCGCAGCCGACATCGAGCACGCGTGAGCCGGGGGGCACGAGTGGCAGCAGTTCCTCGAAGGGGGCGATGTAGGGGCGGTATTGCTGGAGCAGGCGCAGGAGCGCGCCGCCGTGGCTTTTGGCGTAGAGCGATGCCGCGAGGGCCGACAGTTCGGCAGGTGTGGCGGTGGGCGTGGCCGGGGGGCTTGGGCTGACGCGGGCTGGAGGCGGGGTGGGGGGCATGTGCTGGGGAAGTTCGCGGCTACGAGCCGGGCAGGGTACATTCATCGGCCCGATGGCCGATAAACCACCCGCGGGGCCACAGACCTTCTTTGGCACGCGGCCCGCAACGCATTTCCAGGATGAGCACCGACCAATCGACACTCTGGCACCTGATCCGCCTCGCTCGCCCCGGCCAATGGGTGAAGGGCGCGTTCGTGCTGGTCGGGCCGCTCTACGGCGGGGCGCTCACGAACCGCGCTCAGGCTGCCGCGGCGGCGTTGGCCTTCCTGGCCTTCGGCCTTGCCTCAAGCGCGTGCTACATCTTCAACGATCTGCGCGATGTGGAGGCCGACCGCCTGCACCCCCGCAAGAAGAACCGCCCGATCGCCAGCGGCAGTGTGAAGCCGGGCGTGGCGATGGCCCTGGCCCTGGGTTTCGCGCTCGCGGCCGCGGCAACGGTGGCGGCCGTGGGCCTCACGGGCGAGAGCACGGCGGGCGCGGCCAGCCTGTGGCTGGGCACGGCCGTGGGCGTGTACGCCATCAACGTGCTGCTTTACAGCGTCCTCACCAAGCACATCATCATCCTCGACGTGATCGCCCTCGCTCTGGGCTTTGTGCTGCGCGTGCTGGGCGGGTGCGCGGCGGTGCAGGTGGAGCCTTCCAGTTGGCTCCTCAACGTCACGTTTTTCATCGCCATGTTCCTGGCCTTCGGCAAGCGCCTGGGCGAACGGCGCGTGATGGGGGAGGCGGCCGTGAGCCAGGTGCGCGATGTGCAGACCAAGTACACCGAAGACCTGCTCCGCATGATGGTGGTGGTAACGGGCGTGGCCACGCTGCTGACCTACGCGGGATACGTGCTGGCCCAGAGCGCCCGCTACACACACGGCTTCAACCTGCTCTGGCTCACGATGCTGCCGGCGACGTACGCGCTCTTGCGGTGCATCGTGCTGCTGGAGAAGGGGACGTTTGACGACCCGACGGAACTGGCGACCAAGGACCGGGCGTTTCAGGCCGCGGCGATCGTGTTTGCGGGGCTGACGGTGGGCTTGATGGTGAAGTACCCGCAGGGGGGGTAGGGGCGGCGTTTCGGGCACGCGCACGAGCGAGAGGTGAGAGCGTGAGAGCGGCACCACGTTCATTCGAGCAGCAGCGCACGAAAGCCGGCCTGGAGGAAGTGGTGGTCGGCCGTGAGCGCCTCTGACAGGCCGGCCCGCTTCATCACGGCAAACGACATGCAATCCGTGAGCGACCAGTCCTTGTCCAGCCGCTCGCCGTAGAGTCGCCACCCGCTTTGCAGCAGGGTGCCCGTGCAGGCGATCACTCGGGCGGCCCTGTCTGCGGCAAGCCGCTCACGGAACTCGAGCGCCTTGGACTTCGCACCGCGCTTTCAAAGCGCGTTCGCGACCTCGATGACCACCGCGACCGTGGTGACGATGGGCCGGTTGAGTTGCACGGCCAGACCACTCGCGGCCTGGTGATGGATGTCGTTGCTCACGGCAAGGGCCAGCCAGAATGACGTGTCGGCAAAGGCCGCCTTCACGGCCGGACCTTGGGCGTGCCGTAGAGATAGTGGTCGTGATTCACGCTCAGGTCCGGGGGCAGACCTCGCACGGACCCGATCAGCGGCTTGTACCGCTCATAAAGCGTGCGCGGGGTCTTGGACTTGGTCTTTGCTCCGACGGTGCCTGCGAGAGACCGCACCCCACTGGGCTTCGCACGCGGAGTCTTTGCCTTGGGCTTCGGTTTGCCGTTGCGTTTGCCCGTGCCGGTCAAGTCCACCCGCACCTGCGCACCCTCCGGCAGACCGGTGCTATCGCCGTCAAGAACCACTCGCCCGTTTTCGATGTGTCCGCGGAAGGTCATGGTGTGGTTCGCTTGTCGCCTCAGCGACAATCGTACCCGCAGGCAACCGCCAGAGCCGCACACGCTCATTCGCTCATGTGCATCACCGGCACGCCACGATGTACGCCGTCCACATGTCCAGCGCGTCAAGCGTGCGCGGCTCGATGCGCCCCAGGAACACGCCCTTGGCGTCCTTGGAGGCATCGAACGTGTGCCGCCACACCTGCACAGACGAGAAGCCTGCGCGCCGGCACGCATCCGTCAACTCGCTCACCGTCCACAGCCGCCAGTCATACGTGAACGCATCGCGCAGGTGTTTCACGCCCCCGGGCGCGGCAGGGTCATCAATCTCAAAGTGAATCCGGCAGTGGATCAGACCGGAACCAGCAACGAACGAGCGCACCTCCCACCCGTAGTGGAAGGGCGGCACTGGCGCCTCGGCCGCGCTTCGGGGGTTGGGCTCCACCGCGTGGCGGGTGGTGCCCACGGTCGTCGCGAGCGGCCCGCCGAAGACGTTGAACACCAGCACGCCCCCGGGGGCAAGGTTGGCCAGCGCGCTGCGGAGGTACGAAGCGAGCACATCCGCCTCGCGCAGGTAGAGGATGCTGAAGTTCAGGACGGAGATGATGTCCGCCGCGGGCGCGGCGGGCGGGCCGACGGCGAGGGCATCGCCCTGAACAAACTGCACGGCGGCCGCGCGTGGCCCGAGCAGGCGAGCCGCGCGGCTGCGTGCCCAATCCAACGTGGCAGTGTCCAGATCAACGGCCACGGCCCGGTGCCACGGCTTCATGGCGACCCATGCCACAGATTCGGCGGATGTGCCCGCGAAGTCCTCACGGAG
>CAZNEU010000181.1:0-2169 GCA_964571915.1 uncultured Phycisphaeraceae bacterium | reverse complement strand
AACCCGACCGTGGCGCGAGCCGAGATAGCATGCTCACGGAGACTGAGGACGGGTTGGAGGGCGACAGCATCGACGGGGCGAAACTGCTCGCAAACCGGCGGGTTGGCGAGGTGCAGTTCCCGGCGGACAAAGTGTTCATGTTTGACCGTGTCGCCCACCAGACTGGAAAAGTGCCGGTGCCCTTTCAGCACCCGGCGGCGAGGGTCACGAACGTGTTCTGGGATTCCAGCGTGCGTGTGATCGCCACCATTGATGTCAATCCCGGTGGTTGGATCTATGGCCCGCGGAGCAACCTTTCCTACAACGAGGCGAGCAAGAGCCTGAGATACGATGAAAGCCCTGCGCAAGGCGATGTGGCTTGGCCCGAGCCTGTGATTCCGCCCGCGTCGCGGGCTGTGGGTCCGGGCAACGACTATGTGGTAGGGGTTGGGGCATACCAGAAATGGACGATGGACGGGCTTCGTGGGCACGACGTGAACGGCAAGCAGTCGACGAAATAGGCCCGCCCAACCGCATGAAGAGACAAGGCCCTGCGCGAAGCGGGGCCTTTTCATTGGCGTGTGTGGTGGTCTGCCCGCCGCCGCGCAGCACACCGACACCACCATGGGCCTCTGGGGCGCGGCTGAGCAGATTGCTTAAAAGTAAGTCATCGCATGGGTGGCACCGTGGAAGATGCCACCCATGCCGCGAGGGTGCTTGTTGCGGGTGCCTATGAGCACTGTGTGTTGTAGTACTCGGTGATGTAGTCGCCCAGGTTGTCCGGGAAGGGTTCGTTGCACTGGCCGCTGCCGTCCAGCGTGAATGCGGCCTTGTACCCAGCGCCGTACGGTGGCGGGTTGCCGGGGCACGGAATCGCGTAGCCGCAGGGGCCAGGCAGCGCTGGGTCGGTGAAGTAGTCGGTCACGAAGTCGCCCAGGTCGTCGGGGTTCACCACCAAGTCAACGTTGTAGTCGAGACGTGCACAGGCACCCCCAACCGAGCCGAAGCGTGCAAGGTGGACGACGGGCGTGGTGCCGCAGGTTCCCGCTGCCCGCGCCCCACTGCCCATCGCGGCATAGACCACCCCGTTGTACACGACCGCGTCCTGAGCGATCGCGGCGCCGATGTTGCCGCTCGGGTCCTCAAGCGATTGAAGGTACTGGACCTGGTCGTTTGTTCCGACCACGACCACCTGCGTGCCGCCCAAGTTCCGGCCGGATACCACGAACGCGTTGTCCGCGAGCGAGGGCCGGATCTGACTGACACCAAGAAAATCACCCACGATTGCCGTGTCCACTCCGTCCATTCCCGTGTGGAGGTATCCGTTCTCCAAGGTGCCCGTGGGAAAGTACACGCGCCCAGGTGCGGCGTAGCACGGTTCGCAGGATCCGATCTCCTCGACACGGCTCGACCCGATGAGGGTTGTGCTGTCGAGTGCCGCCGCGCGATGGGCGTAGAGCGAAATCGGAATCGCTTGCCGAACCGGCGGGTCCTGGATGAGTGGCGTGCTGAGATCGACGGAACCTGCACCGGTGTACGTGTCGACGCGCAAAAGGTCCTGATAGTCGAAGCCGCCCGTGGTGCAGGCCATGGGGGCCATGCCCGGGCGACCAAGGAACGTGTGCGTGGCACCCAGGATGGGCAAGCCTTCAACAAAGCCGATGCCGCCGGGTCTGAATGTCGTGATGAGTGGGTACCAGGCGGCGGGGTCAAGAGCCTGGGGCGAGCGCCACCAGACGTTCACATCGGCGGTGAAGATACCGCACTCGGGGTCGCGATGGCGAAAGAACAGGACCGAATCGCACCGCCCGCCCACACACGCGTTTGTATCAATCGGACCGCCCACACCGAACCGGCCGTCGAGGGGGGCCATGGTTGTCGGTGGCTCGACGTGCGTCCACCCCGCCACTTGCCCGAGTGTTCCCTCTGGGGTGTAGTACGCCAGCCCTGCGGCGGGCGCACCACCAGCCTTCGTGAAAAAACCGCACACCCAGAGTTTGCCGTCAAACACTCGCATGTCGTCCACAATGCCGTCGGTCTCGTCCGGCAACGTGAGGCCGCCGCCCACGAGCGGGTGAAACGCACTTCCGTCCCAGCGCGTGATGCTGTCCACCACCTGATTGCCCACGGTTGTGAAGTGGCCAGCGACGTAGAGGCTACCGGCTAGCAGGACGCTGCAAAACGGGTGCT
>CAZNEU010000180.1:0-5426 GCA_964571915.1 uncultured Phycisphaeraceae bacterium | reverse complement strand
GGCTGGCGAAAATCGAGCGCGAGTGGCGATGAAGTGGGGGGGGCGAGCGGGTCATGGGGCGTGTCCGGTGCCTCCGAGCGTGTCCTGAGTCCTGAGTCCATGCACTGATGCCCGACGCCTCACGCCTGATGCCTTACGCCTGATGCCTCACGCCTCCTCACGGCGGCACGATGAAATCCACCCGGGCCATCTCCTCCGCGCTGGTCGCGCCCGGTGCCGTGAAACTCACCACAATCGTGACCCGCAGCGGGAACCGGTCCACGCCCAGGGCGGGCGTGCCGCTGCTGGCGGCCACGGCGTAGTTGTTCGCCCGCACGGTGGCGAAGTTGCGTGGGTCCACCTTCTTCACCGCCACCGCCTGCGACCAGCCGCGCATGTTCACCTGCGCACCGTTGACCAGCAGCGCCTCGCCCGCGCTGTTCAGTTCGGGCAGCACGCGTCCGGTCGCGTCGATCGGCCCGGCGAACGTGCCGCCGGTGCCGAACGTGGTGCCGTCGTAGTCGTCGAGGTCGTCAAGGTCCGCCGGCGTGGTCTCACCGGTTTCCCGGCCCCATCCCACCAGCGCGGGCTGGCCGCCGCCGGTCGTGGAGTAGAGGCCCGTGACCGCGTCGTGGCGCGGCAGGGGTCGCATCCGCTCGCGCAGTTCACCGGCCAGATAACTCGCGGTCGCGGCGTTGCTGGAATAATCGTTCAGGCGCGTGAAGGAGCCCTGGGCCTCGATCAGCGCCAGGATGCCCACGGCCAGGATCACCGTGGCCAGGGCGGTCTCCAGCAGCGTGAAGGCCGGCGCCCCGGCGCAGCCGGTGCGTGGAGCGAGGGGCACGCCCAGTGAGCCGATGGAACGAAGGCTGGTGAACGCGGGTCGCATGGCTTTGCTCGCAGGGGCCCACTGGAGGGGGGGCCGAACCGGACCCTGCCACGTTCACTTTACGATCTGGCTCATCTTGAAGATGGGCAGAATGATCGCCATCGCGATGAAGCCGACGACTGATCCCATCATGACGATCATGATGGGCTCGATCATGCTGGTAACCGTCTTGATGTGGTCCTTTAACTGCTTGGCGTAGTACACCGAGATCTCATCCAGCACCTCGCCCAGTTTTCCGGACTCTTCACCCGCCGAGATCATCTGCACCACGCTCTGCGGCAGCAGCGGGCTCTTGTGCAGGGGCTGCGCGATCTTCTTGCCCTGCTTCACGTTCGTGTAAACCGTCTTCCACAGATTCCGATAGAACGTGTTCCCCGAGATATCACCCGTGATCGCCAGCGTGTCCAGCATCGGCACGCCCGCGTTCACCAACTGGCCCATGGTCTGCAGCGAGCGGCTGATGTAGAGCGAGCGGAACATGGTCCGCAGGATCGGGATCGAGAGTTTCAACTTGTCGATCCAGAACGACCCCAGCGCCGTGCGGCCGAACGCGTACAGGCCCCCCATGGCCAGCATGAGCCCCCCGAGGATCAGCGGCCACTGCGCCACCATCAGTTCCGACAAACCCAGCAGAAACTTGGTCGGGCCGGGCAGCACGTCCTCCTTGCCCGCGAACACGGCCTTGAACTTGGGCAGCACGAACGTGAGCAGGAACACCGTTACGCCCACGGCCATGGTGCCGATCACACCGGGGTAGATCGCCGCGCCGATCACCATCTTGCGGGTCTCGATCTCCTGGCCGATGTACCCGGCGATCCGGTCCAGCATCTGGGCGAACGCGCCCGACATCTCCGACGCCCGGACCATGTGGATGTACAGCGGCCCGAACAACTTCGGGTGCCGCTGCAGCGCGGCCGAAAACTGCTTGCCCGACTCCACGTCCCCCTTGATCGCCAGAATCACCTTCTTGAAGTTCGGGTGCTCGGTCTGTTCCGCGATCCCGTCCAGCGCGGCACGCAGGTTGATGCCCGCCCGCATCATCACCGCCAACTGCGTCGTGAAGTCCAGAACGTGCCTGGCCTTGGGCTTGCCGGCGTTGAGTTCCTTGATCCGCGCCGCCAGGCCCGAACTGCTCAGCGCGTCCTTCAGCGGCGAGATCGAGAGCACGTGCGCGCCCTGGTTGCGCAGCACCGTGGCCGCCGTGGCGATCGACTCGGCCGTGACCGTGCCCGCCTGCGCCTGGCCCGCGGTGGTTCGGATTGTGTAGCGGTAAAGGGGCATGGGAAGGCACTGGGGACTGGGCAATGGGCATCGGGGAAGAGCAGAGGGTCAACGTCTACCGACACGTCTCCGGGCACACGGAAGGCGTCAAGACCTGAGCACCAGTGCCCAGTGCCCAGTGCCCGATGCCTCGTGCCTTCCCTCACGCCGCCAGCAGGCGCTCCAACTTGTCCGGCATCGTCGATGACGCGATCGCATCGTCGCGGCTGATCATCCCGTTGAAATACAACTCCGCGATGCTCTTGTCCAGCGTCGTCATCCCCAGCGCCTTGCTCGTCTCGATCACGTTGGGAATCTCGAACGTCCGGGCCTCGCGGATCAGGTTCCGCACCGCGGGCGTGCACAGCAGCACCTCCACCGCGGGCACCATGCCCGGGGCGTCGATCCGCGAGAAGAGCGTCTGGCTGACCACCGCCTGCAGCGTGTTGGCCAGCATCGAGCGGATCTGGTTCTGCTGGTTCGCCGGGTACATATCAATGATGCGCTCCACCGTCTGGCTCGCGCTCACCGTGTGCAGCGTGCTCAGCACCAGGTGGCCCGTCTCCGCCGCCGTGATGGCCAGGGCCGTCGTCTCCAGGTCGCGCATCTCACCCACCAGAATGATGTCCGGGTCCTGCCGCAGCGCGTGCCTCAGCGCCGACGTGAAACTCGGCATGTCCTGCCCCAGTTCCCGCTGCTCGATCAGCGAGTTCTGGCTCTGGAACGTGTACTCCACCGGGTCTTCCAGCGTGATGATGTGCTTGTTGTACCGCTCGTTCATGCTCTGGATCATCGCCGCCAGCGTCGTGCTCTTGCCGCTGCCCGTGTCCCCCGTCACCAGCACCAGCCCGCGCGGCAGATACGTCAGCCGCGCAATCACGTCCGGCAGATTCAGTTGTTCCAGCGGCGGCACCTTGGTCTTCACGATCCGCAGGGCCAGGCCCGCCGCGCCCCGCTGCATGTGGGCGTTCACTCGGTAGCGGGCAATGCCCTGCGCGAAGAACGAAAAATCCGCGTCCTTGTTCTGCTCGAAGCGCGCAAACGCCTCCTTGGGCGCCATCTCCTTCACAAACCCCATGCACGTCTCCGCCGAGAGCACCGGCAGGTCCATGGGTGTTACCACCGTGTGGACCCGCATCACCGGCGCGTGCCCGGACACAAGATGAATGTCCGACGCATCCGCCTCGTACGCGGCCTTCAGAATCTCGATGAGTTGCATGGCAATCCCCTCCGGGTACACATCCACCCCGAACCCCGTGTTGATCGACACCGTGCGGGGGGCCCGTCAGGTCAATGTGCCGCCGCGGCGTTCCGCGCACACCCGGCAGGCTCCCCCGGCGGTCGCCCTTGGCCAGTCGGCACAACCGGCCCCCGCGCTCGTCCGCGCCCGCCCCCGGCCGCCCGCTGACAGGCCGCTGTCAGCCGCCTCTGACACCATCCTGTCAGTAAGGGTTCGGTTCTCCAAACAAAACCAGTCTTTTGGCGTGGCAACCAGCCGAAATCCTCGTATAACTCATTGCAGGCGGGCCGCAGGAGCGTGCTCGGGCGGATTGGGCGTGTCGGGATCCAGAAGGGGCAAGTCATGTTGAACATCCGAAGAATCGAGCGTCTGGCGGACACGGGGCAGTGGGAAGCCCTGATCGAGGCTCTCGCGGCCAACGGTCGGCCGTTGCCCCTCTCCGTCCGCCTGCGGCTGAGCGAGGCCCCCTCGGCCACTGTGGCCGCGCTGGGCTTGGCGCTGCAACGCATGACCGAACTCACCTACGCACCCACGCCCGAGGCCCTGGAGGCCGCCGCGCGCCTGTGCGACCAGATTCACCTCGCCGCGCAGGCGCAGTCTGCCGAACGCCCCTGCGGCGCGGCGGTCGCGGTCGCGATGGCGGGCCTGGGCGACCTGGCCCGACAGGCCAACGAGTGCGGGCGCGGCTTGGCCGCGCCGCTGGCCGAACGCATCGAATCGTCCCTGCGTGCGAGCACGTGGCTGCTCGCCCAGTCCTTCCCCCCCCACACCGCGCAGGCCGCTGGCGCGGCAACCGGCGGCCGCGCGTGGGGTGGGGGGAGTGGTGCGGGGGGGAGCGAGGAAGGCGGGGCCTCGCCCATCGACGCGGCGGTCCTGCTCTGGCAACTCGGTGGGCGTGCCGACCTCCGCCGACGCATCGAGCAGGTGGTCCAGATCGGAGCAATCGAGCGCGATGTCCGCCGCCTGGGCTGGTGGAAGCGGGCAGACTGTGCCGCGGTCCTTGCGCTGGCAGAAGCGACCGGCCAACCGACACGCGCCCAAACCCTCTTCACGCGGCCGCTCGCGGCGTGAGGCAGAACGCAACATAGAGCCCGAACATGCAGCCCGACCGTCAGGGAGGGCCTGGGTTCACCCGGCCGCTCGCTCGCGGCCCGCCTCCGGACCGGATGCCTCGCTTATCCTCTCCCCAGATGCCCCCCACGCCCCCGCCGGCCAAGAAAGCCGCCGACCCGCGCGACACGCCCGCCATGCGTCAGCACGCGCGCTTCAAGGAGCGGCACCCGGATTGCCTCCTGCTCTTCCGCATCGGCGACTTCTACGAAATGTTCGATGACGATGCCGTCAAGGCCCACAAGGCCCTCGGCCTCACGCTCACCCAGCGCAGCGCCGGCGTACCTATGGCCGGCGTGCCCTACCACCAACTTGACACCTACCTGCGGCGTTTCATCGCGGCGGGCTTCCGCGTGGCCGTGTGCGAGCAGGTGCAGGATGTTTCCGATGTAAAGGCCGGCCAGATCGTCGAGCGGGCCGTCACCCGCGTCCTCACGCCCGGCACGCTGGTCGATCAGTCGCTCCTCAGCGACGACCGGCCGAACCACCTCGCCTGCATCTGCTTCCCCCCAGGCCCGACCGCGCCCGCAGGCCGTCGCAACGGCACGCACGCGGCGAAGACGGCGGGGTCGACTGCGGCGGTCGCGGTCGCCGAACTCTCCACCGGCGAGATCACGGTCTTCTCCTGCCCCGCCGAATCCCTTGTCGATGAACTCTCCCGCCGCGGCATCAGCGAGGTCCTCTACGCCGAAACCGTGGACATGAAGCCCCCGCCCCGCCTGGCCGGGGTGCTCAGCGCCCTGGGCCTGCCGGGCACGCCCCGCCCCCAGTGGCAGTTTCGCCTGGGTGAATCGCGTGAGGCCCTGCTCAAGCAGTTCGGTGTCGCCACGCTCGCGGCGTTCGGGTTGGGTGATGAAGATTCCCTCGCGATTCCGGCGGGCGTGATCGTTCGATACCTCTTGGCAACCCAGGTGCCACGTGAGGAGGCGGGTGGTGGTGGGGGTGGGG
>CAZNEU010000179.1:0-3482 GCA_964571915.1 uncultured Phycisphaeraceae bacterium | reverse complement strand
CGTGCATGACGATGCCGACCTCGACCTCACCCTCCCGGCGGTCGTCTTCGCGGCCGTCGGCACCGCCGGCCAGCGTCGCACCACCACGCGCCGCCTGATCGTGCACGAGAAAGTCATCGACCGCCTCCTGCCGCGCCTCGTCGCGGCCTACCGCTCCATCATCGACGGCGGCAAGATCGGCGACCCGCTCAACCCCGGCACGCTGGTCGGCCCGCTCATCAACGCCCGCGCTGTGGAGGGCTTCGAGCGAGCGGTGAAGCTCGCCCGCGACCAAGGCGGTGAGGTGCTGGTGGGCGGCAGGCGTGCCGCCGCCACCACCAAGGGCCACTTCGTGGAGCCGACGATCATCACGGAGAGTCGCCCCGCCACGGCGGGCCTACGTCGTGGCGACCGCGCCCCCCAGCAGGGCTTGCCCATCGCGCAGGAAGAGACGTTCGCCCCCATCCTCTACGTCTTCACCTACCGCACCATCGACGAGGCCATCGCCATCCAGAACGGCGTCGATCAGGGCCTCTCCTCCGCCATCTTCACCGAGAGTTTGCGCACCAGCGAACGCTTCCTCGCCGTGGACGGCTCCGGCTCCGACTGCGGCCTCGCCTACGTCAACATGGGCACCAGCGGCGCCGAGATCGGCGGGGCCTTCGGTGGCGAGAAGGACACCGGCGGCGGCCGCGAGAGCGGCTCCGACGCGTGGAAGCAGTACATGCGCCGCCAGGGGGTGGTCATCAACTCCACCGGCAAGGTTGAACTGGCCCAGGGCATCAGGTTCGAGTAGCGGTGGCCCCCGGCAACCCTCGCTCGCCGACACTCGTCGTCGCGGTCGACCCCGTGTGCATCCCCGCTACCTCCCGCAACGCGGGCGCAGGTTGCTCAAGCGGATGGTCCAGCCCTCGGGCGCTCCGGGCCGGCAGGTCGCGGCGGCTCCACCGCACATACCCGGGGTCATCTTCGGGCCGGATGAACGCCCTGCTCGGGTGCCAGAGGTGATACGCCGCGATTGACCGCACGGCGATCGCCACACGCAGTGTGGGGAGACACGAACGCAGCCGCCGTGAGAGATCATCGTCGTCCGCCCGATGCCCCACATACTCCTCGTCAAAGCCGTTTATCTCTACCAGCCGCGCCCACGCCGCGCTGTGGTGTCCGCCCAGCAGCTTGGGTTTGTGGACCTTCGTCAACCCCCACCGCCTCAGCCACAGGTGCTTGCGATACCGCCGGTCCCGGGCCGCGAGCTTGACGGCCTCCTCCGGCTTGGCCAGCACGCGCTCATCCACGCCCCGCTCCAGCACCGCCGCGGCATCCACCCCCGCCGTCGTCGCCTCATCCAGCATGTACCGATACGGGATCACCAACTCCGCACCTCCCGCCCGCAGCGCCGCGTGCTTCGCAACCGCATCCGGCGCCAGCATCGTGTCGCCGTCGAGCACCAGGACGCCGTCGTTGCCGCGAGTCCCCGCTTCATCGCGCAGCACGCGCAAACCGTTGTTCCTCACCTGATTCAGCCGGGGGTGCCCCTGATGCGCCCGAAACGTGTGCCACAACGGCACCGCTCCCAGCCGCACGCACACGCGCGGCCACCATTCATCCAGCAACGCCCCGATCGCCGCGTCGTCGCTGTCGCACGACACCACCACGCCCGCGGGCATCGCGGTCTGGTGCGCCAGCGATGCCAGGCACGCCGCCAGGTGGCGCGTCGTGTGCGTGGGAATCAGAATGAACACGCCCGGCGCGGCGTCAAGGCAAGCCATGCCGGAGTGTAGAGCCGGCACGCCCGAATCACTTCTGGGTACCCCCACTCTCCGAGTGGGTCTTCTTCTCCCTCCGAGACACTACCGCGCCAGCCACTTCGCCCAGATGCTCATCACCAACAGCGCATACAACCGCTGCGGATGGTTCCGCCTTCCGCTCAAATGCTCATCCAGCAACCGCCGCGCCTCCGCCCGGTCCGGCTGCACGCTCAGCCCCGGCCACGGGTCGCCGCTCCCCAGCGCATCGCCCAGCAGCGTCCCCAGCCCGGCGAAGTCCTCTCGGAACCACCGCCCGATCGGCGCCCCGAAGCCCATCTTCTTCCGGTCAATCGCCTGTGGCGGCACCAACTCCCGTGCGATCCGCCGCAGCATCCCCTTGCGCGTCCGCCCGCCCACATCCGCCTCCACCGCCGCCAGCGGCGCGCTCAGCGCCGCATCCACCAGCGCGCGAGACAGGAACGGCGCCCGCACCTCCAACGCCACCGCCATCGCGGCCGTGTCCACCTTCCGCATCAGGTCCATCGGCAGGTACAGGTCGTAGTCATCCTGCCGCGCATCACCCCCCACCGCCCGACCCTCGTACATCCGCTCCAGCGCCGTGCGCGCAGCCCCCGCCCCGATCAGCCGCTCCAGTTCCGGCGTGCGAAACAACGTCCCGATGTCGTCGTACCCGTAATACCGCAGCGCCGCCAGCACACGCCCCGCACGCCCCCTCACCATGCTCACGGCCCCGGCGGGCAGGTGCTTGCACCACCCCAGCCACCCGCGGCACGCGTGCAGCACGGCGTTGGCCCGATACCGGTCGTACCCGCCAAACAGTTCATCGCCCCCGTCGCCGCCCAGGGCCACCGTGGCGTGCTGGCGGGCCGCCGCGCTCACCCAGTGCGTGGGCAAGAGCGAACTGTCGCCGAAGGGCAGGCCCACCTGCTCGATCAGCCGCACCAGGTCCCCCGCCGCGCCCGGGCTGCAATCCAGCGTGGCGTGCTCGGTGCCCAGGTGCTTGGCGACCATCTCGGCAAACGGCGATTCGTCGCCGCGCCGGTCGGGCATGCGCACCGTGAACGTCCGCAATCTTCGCCCGTGCTTCTGCAACTCGCGCTGCGCAAAGGTCGCCACCAGCGACGAGTCCACACCCCCCGACAGAAAGCACCCGATCGGCACATCCGCCTCCAGCCGCGATGCCACGCTCGCACCGATCAGCCGCTGAACCTCGCCCCGATCCAGCGACGCATCGCGCCCGATCTGCCGCGCCACCACCCTCGCCCGCGGCACAAGCGGCTCCCCACCCGCCGCCCGCCCGCCATCCACCACATAGCACGCGCCCGGGGTCGCCTCCTGCACGTTCACCGGCAGCCGCGGCCAATACCCGTGCTTCAGCCACATCACCACGCCGTCCGCATCAACCACCGGCCCCGCGCCCACACGCCTCATCCACGCTGCCAACCCCGCCACGCTCGACGAGAACGCCACGAGCATCCCGCCCGCCGCATCGCTCGCACGGGCAAAGTACATGGGCTTCTCACCCGCCGGGTCGCGCGCCAGCAGCAGCCGCGCCCGCGCCGCATCCCACGCGGCATACACGTACATGCCGTCCAGCCGCTCGGGCAACCCCTCGCCCCACGCCCGCGTCCCGTGAACGAGCACCTCGGTGTCGCTGTGGTCGCTCGCAAACGTGTGGCCCAGGCCCTGCAACTCCGCGCGCAGCCCGCGGTGGTTGTAGATGCACCCGTTGAA
>CAZNEU010000178.1:0-2300 GCA_964571915.1 uncultured Phycisphaeraceae bacterium | reverse complement strand
CCACCCCCTCCGCCTCCTCCGCCTCCGCCGCGAGGGTTCCCGTAGAGGTTCTCGGCGCTGGAGCCGGGCGAGGTGAAGCCCGTGGAGCCGAAATCGGCCACGGTGCCGGGCCCCATCACGTCGGCTTGTAACTCTTCCGTGCTGGGCGGCGTGGTGTAGGTGAACACGTGCAGGTTGTCGATACCCCAGCGGTGCGCCCCGGTGCGCAGGCCCGCGCCCTTGAAGCGGATGCGGGCGACGGGGCCGGAGTGCTTGGCCGTGACGATCAGGCGATAGGTGGTATCGCTCTCGCCGCGGGCGCTGTAGCCCAGCGAGTTGGTGGTGAACGAGCCGCGTGTGGCCTCGTGGGCGCGGCCGCCGAAGGTGTCCGGGTAACTCTGGAGCACGCTCCCGTCACGGCCGGCCGGCGAAGCGCCGCGGATGTTGGAGAAACTCGAATCGAGCGTGGGGTCGTTCTCGTCGACGCGGAGCGACCAGGTTTGCAAACTCTCGGCGCCGGGGGGTGCGGTGTCGCCCCAGGGGCCGATCACGAGCAGGTCCACCGCCAGCACCAGGTGCGTGTGCTCGTTCAGATTGGTGATGACCAGTTCGGTCTCTTCGTTGTCAAAGAGGCCCAGGAACGATTCACCGCCGGGCGACGTACACAGGCGCGGGTCGGACCAGCCCTCCGCGGGGAAGGCATCAAAGTTGTTCGAGTACGCCCCGCCCTTGCCCTCGCGGGCCAGGAGGGGAGGCGCGAGGGCGGTGAGGGCGCAGATGCCCGCGGCGGCGGCGAGCCACGCTGGGTTCGCGGTTGTCAGCAGAGAATGTGAGTTGCTCCTGCAAGCCATGATGCCCCTCCTTGCTCTGTTGAAATCCCCTACCAAGTCTCGTGGCACAGGCTTTAAGCCTGTGTCCTCCCCGACCTCCCGACACGCCAGCGCCTCGTTTCACGAGGTATGAAGGCACAGCCTGAAAGGCTGTGCCACGAGGGTTCGGAGCCGCGCACGCGACACGCATGGAAGGTGCGATTCGGGGCGGGGCCGTGCCACCGCGGGATCGAGGATCGGTGCGGGCGAGTGGCAAGGCGTGCGGGTTGTGCGGGGTGGGTGGCGAGGGGGTGCGAGAACGGGCGTGTGCCCGTGATTCACTGCACCACGCCCCCTCCCGTCCGGTAACACTTGTGCTGCCGTAGCGGCGGCAATGCCCGGCCGCGGGCTGTAGACTGGCGCGGCAGTTCGACCCCCCCTGTAAGGAGCCTTCTCGTGCGGACCAACCTGCTTGCTCGCGTGCTTGTGGCCGGAACCGTTTTTTCGGTCTCAACCCTTGCCTTCACAACCCTCGCTCTGGGGCAGGGTGTTGCCAGCGGCGGTGGCAACCCGCCCGGCATGGAGGTGAAGGGCAAGAGCAAGCCGCTCATCGCTCCCAGCGCGGCCACGGTGGAGCAGTTCACGCGCATCTCGGCCCCGCAGCGGCCGAGCATCGCGCCCGACGGCACAATCTACTTCCGCGAGCGCGAGGGCACGGTGTACCAGGTCTTCAGCCGCGCTCCGGGGAGCGGGCCTGATGCCCCGATGACGCGGCTGACGGACTTTGCCGACGGCGCGAGCGGGTACAGCGTTTCGCCCGACGGCAAGCGCCTGCTGGTCACGGCCGCGCCGGGGGGCAATGAGCAGACGCAGGTGTATGTGATCGATGCCGCGGCGGCGAAGGCCGCCAAGGCGGTGAAGCCGGGCGAGTTCGTCAAACCCGTGCTCATCAACCCCAAGGTGCAGTACGGCCCGGGGGTGTGGCTGCGCGATTCGAGCGGGTTTGTGTTCCGTGCCAACGACGAGAAGCCCAAAGACTACTCGCTGTACGTACACACCTTCGACGACGGCAAGAGCACGCGGATTCTTTCCGGGGAGGGGAGTTGGTCCGCGGCAGACATTACCAACGACGGCAAGCGCGTGCTGGTGTCAAAGTACATCTCCATCAGCCAGAGCGAGGTGTACGAACTGGATGTGGCGAGCGGTGAACTGAAAGACCTGTCTTTCCGCGAGAAGGGTGGCGCGGGTGGTGGGGGCGCGGCTGGCAGCCCGGCGCCCGCCGTGTCGAACTCGGTCGTGGGCTACACGCCCGATGAGAAGAGCGTGATCCTCGAGTCGGATGTTGAAGACGGCTAGAAGGGCCTGTTCGTGCGCGATCTGGCCAGCGGCACCACAAGGCGCATCGGCTCCCAGTGGTCCTAGTTCGCGTTCGACGGGGCCGGCCCCTCCGAAACACGCGAGTTGCTGGGCGTGGCGAGCACCGATGATGGTTTTGGCGTGCTGAACCTGCTC
>CAZNEU010000177.1:0-4452 GCA_964571915.1 uncultured Phycisphaeraceae bacterium | reverse complement strand
GATGGGCCCCTTCGGTGTGCCTTCCGCCCCTCCAGCCGCGCCGGGTGGAGCGGCCGGGTGGCCCACCAGCGTGCGCCAGGCCTGATCGACAAGGAAGATCACCACCAGCGCGGCAGCGCACAGGCCGATGCGGTGTGGTGCCAGCGCCAGGCCCGCCGCGCGCAGCAACTTGGGCCACACCAAGTGGTCGGTGAAGTCGCTGAGCACGATGGGCGAGCGCGTGAGGCGCGGCGGCGCTGGAGGCGGCGGGAGTGGGGGGGGCTGCGTGTGGAGAGGGGGTTGTTCGGTCATGCTGGGCGTAGAGTGTACCGCAACAACCGAGGAACACCACCATGCCCGGCACGCACCTGGAAAGCCTCGCCCGCCAGTTTCCCACCGCCGATCTGGCCATCGCCGAGGCCGCGGGCCTGCGGGCCCAACTCACGCTCCCCATGGGCACGATCCACGTCATTTCGGATGTCCACGGCGAGTACGCCAAACTCCGGCACGTCATCAACAACGCCTCGGGCGCGCTCCGCCCGCTGGCGGAGGAACTGGCCAAGGGCCAACTCTCCGCCCAGGCCCTGCGCGAGTTTCTGGCCGTGGTCTATTACCCGCGCGAGATGATGCGTTCCATCCGCCCCCGCCTGGCCGACGCCGCGGCACGCACAGACTGGGTTCTGCGCACCCTGCGCCTGCAACTCGCCCTGGTGCGACGCCTGGAGGCCACGCGCCGCCGCACCGACTTTGACGACCTGCTGCCGCCCGCCTTCCGCGAACTCTTCACCGAACTTTTCGACGAGGCCGTGCGCGGCGGGGGCCGCACGGCCTACATCGAGGAGATGGTGCGAACGCTGGCGTTGCATGACCGCGACCTCGCCGCGGTGCGTGCCGCCAGCCGCCTGGTGCGGAACCTCTCGACCAGCGAGATCGTGGTGGCGGGCGACCTGGGCGACCGTGGCCCGCGGGTTGACCGGGTGATTGACATTCTCATGCAGCAGCCGCGCGTGAGCCTGGTGTGGGGCAACCACGACACGACGTGGATGGGCGCGTGCCTGGGGCACGACGCGTGCATTCTCACCGTGCTGCGGTTCTCGGCCCGCTACCGGCGAGCCAGCCAGTTGGAAGAGGGCTACGGCATCCTCACCACGCCGCTTGAAAAACTTGTGCGCGAGGTGTACGGCGACGACCCGTGCGAGCACTTCGTGCCCAAGGGCTCGGGCCTGCGCGAGCAACTGACGGTGGCGCGCATGCAGAAGGCCGTCGCCATCATGCAGTTCAAGGCCGAGGGGCAGATGATCGCCCGCCACCCCGAGTGGCACCTGGCGGACAGGTGCCTCCTTCACCGGATCGACAAGGGCGCGGGCACGGTGGAGATCGACGGGAAGACCTATGTGATGCAGGACACGCGCCTGCCCACGATCGACCCGAAAGACCCGTACGCGTACTCGCCGCACGAGGCCGAGTGCATGAACCGCATCCGCCAGAGTTTCGTCGGCTCGGCCCGTTTGTGGGAACAGATGCACTGGGTCTGCCGCAAGGGCCGCATGTGGACGGTGCGTGATGACACGCTGATCTTCCACGCCTGCGTGCCGGTGGATGACCAGGGCGAGCCGCTGACGCTGCGCGTGGATGGCAAAGACCTCTCCGGGCGTGAACTGATGGATGCTCTCGACACGGTGGTTCGCCGCGCGTTTCGCAAAGGGGCCGACGGGCTGGACGGCGATGCCGACTGGCTCTGGTACATGTGGGCCGGCCCGCGCAGCCCGCTCTTCGGCAAGGACAAACTCGCCACGTTCGAGGGCTACTTCGTGGCCGACGCGCACGCCCGCGAGGAGCACAAGAACCCGTATTTCACGCTCATCCACGACGCCGCGTTTGCACGCCGCATCGGGGCCCTCTTCGGTTGTGGAGATGACGTGCTCATCGTCAACGGCCACGTGCCCGTGAAGGTGGAAAAGGGCGAGCATCCCGTCAAGCGCGGCGGCAACGCCGTCACCATCGACGGGGCCTTCAGCCAGGCCTACGGCGACCGCGGCTACACGCTGGTGCTGGGGCCGCAGCGCATTGCCCTGGCCGAGCACGCGCCGTTCGAGAGCGTGGGCGCCGTGATTGATTCGGGCGCCGACATTGTGCCCACGATCTCCACGGTGCGGGCCTACCCGCGGCCGCGCACGGTGGGGGATACGCAGGAGGGCACGCGCATCCGTGCCCGCATCGATGAACTCACGGCCCTGGTGCGGGCGTATGAGGCGGGTGAGATGGATGAGGTGCCATGAGCGACCGGCGCGCCGTTCGCCTCACGCCTGAATGCTGGCGTCTGGTGTCTGGTGTCTGGCGTCCCTCAATACCCCTCGCACTCGAGGAAGTAGTCGGTGATGAAGTCGCCCAGGTTGTCCGGGTAGGGCTCGCTGCACTGCGGGCTGCCGTTGGTCGTGTAGTTGCAGCGGTAGCCCTGCTGATAGGGCGGATCGTTCTGCGGGCAGGGCGTGGCGAAGCCGCCGGGGCCGGGCAGGGCGGGGTCGGTGAAGTAGTCGGTGATGAAGTCGCCCAGGTCGTCGGGGTCGAGCACGTACGAGTTGTTGTAATCCACCGGGCAGGGCGGCAGCACCACGAAGCGCAGGTCGAAGTTCCACCCGCCGCTTCCCGCGGCGCCGTTGATCACCGAGATATCCGAGATCGCCGATGTCGCCGCGATGAGTTCATACTCGCCCGGCGGCAGCGTGGTCCGGATGCCCGCGTAACTGCCGGCGGTGCTCTGGTCCTCGCTGCTGAAGTAGACGGCCCCCTGTGGTGTGGCGATCTGCACGAACGCGCCGGCGTTGGCCCCTCCGGCGAAGCCCGTTTCAAAGCGGGCGCTCACGGCCTGGCCGACGATGAACTTCACGCTCAACTGGCTGATGCCCTGGGCCACACCCAGCACAAGGCCCGCGGGCACGTTGCGCACCGACGTGCTCGCGCTGGCGGAGCCGATGATTTGCCCGCCGTTGACGGCGATGTTCATTGCCGCGGCGGAATCGGCACGCTGCCCCGCGGGCAGAGCCAACGGGTTCGTGAACGACTGGTTGAGCGTGGCGAACGAGGTTGAAGTGCCGCCGCGCGTGAGGTTCGTGTTCTGTCCGAGGTTGTTGGTGAGGAAGCCGGAGGCCTGCACGATGGCATCGGTGGAGGTAACCGCCACCTGCGCGATCGCCAGTTCGCTCAGCACCGCGCCGGCCAACGCGGCGGCGGCCAACTGCATCATGGTTTTCACGGACCATTTCACGGCAAAGACCCCTGGCAAGGCGGTGCGATCGCGCGGCGGCGCACCAACCCCATCGCCGGGGACCGGCGCGGGCGGCACGACCCCCAAACGTACCACAGGTTTCGGGGTCTGCCTACCCGCGCGTGTCAAACCAGCGGCTTACCGGCCCTGAAACAGCCGAGTTCGGTCTTTGTGCGTGTGGGAGGAGGGGTTCGTCGCGGCCGTCGAGATGGGTCGTATGGGCCGGGTGTGGTCAATGCCCAAACAGGTTCTTGTCCACGAACATGCCCTTCTGCTCGAAGTATTTCAGGGCTTCATCCACCGTCGCGAACACCGCCGTGGCCGTCTCGGTGATGAACGGGCTGGGGTGCTTCTTGGGCTTCCACACCACATACACCTCCTTGGTGTGCTCCCAGGCGTGCTGCAACTCGCGTTCCACGCCGCTGGAGAGGCCGGGGGTGCCCCCGGGCAGTTCCGGCACCAAACTCACGATCATGTCCGATTGATCGATGAGCTTGAAGTCGCGCATGTAGATCTGCCCGTCGATATCACCCGCGATGTCCAGCACCTCGCGCACCGACACCCGGATCGGCTCGTTGCTCCCGGCCTTGGACCCGCCGAAGGAGTGCGGCGCCACCTCGATAAACTCCTTGCCCTCGCGCGTCGCCGCGATCGCCCGCTCCAGGAGCAACTTCTCGTCCACATCGCCGGGATCAAAGCAGGTGAAGTGCTTGGCCAGTTCGGCCCGGAAGTGGTCGATCTCGGCCAGCACATCGGGCATGTCCACCACGTGGCTCATGGGGAAACTGGGGTACACCTTTTTCATCTGCGGGCGGCACACAAGGCGGAAAAGCGTCTGGCGCGTGTCGATGTGCCGGCCGCGGCTCAGGATGTAGAACTTGCTCTGCGGCAGAGACTGGCTCAGCAGTTCGGTCGCCAACTGCTCTTCCTCGCGCCACACCATGCAGTCTTTCAGGGTCGCGTCGATGGTGTGGGCTTTGTGCAGGCGGTGGTGAACCACCTCGATGTTGTCCACCAGACACACGAACACCTCGGGGGCCAGCAACGCCACCTGATCGAAATCAAACGCCGAGAACAGCCCGTGCCGCCAGCGGAACGTGGCGTGGGTGTTCACGATGATGTTCTTCTTGCCGGCCGCATCGGCGATGATGTCCTTGAACGCCGCCCGTCGCAGCGAGTTCAGGCGGCTGATGGGCAGGTCCAGAATC
>CAZNEU010000176.1:0-3742 GCA_964571915.1 uncultured Phycisphaeraceae bacterium | reverse complement strand
AACCACGTTCCCACCCGCATCCTGCAGGATGTACTGCCGCTCGATCTCGGGGTCATCGCCAGCCTGTGCGCCTTGGTGCATCCGCACGCGGCAGACGAACTCGAACACTTCACCCCCGCCCAAGAGCCCCGTGCCGCGCGGCGCGTAGATGTACTGCCACGCGCTCCGCTTCACCATGTTGCCGTACGGCTCCGGGTCGGGCGCAATCCCCGGCGGTGGATCATCTTCAATCTCACCCTCTCCGAACCCCAACGGCACGCCACCACCGCTGCCTTGATTCAGAACAGTCCCCCCCTCTCCACCCTCGCCACCCTCGCCGCCCGCAGGCGGCGGAGGCGGTGCCACGGACCCGCCCGCGGGTGGGGGGGGTGGCGGAGGAACCCATCCCGGCGTGGGGTCGGCGATCTCTTCGTGAATCCGCCGCACACCGTCGTACACATACGTCTCGATGCGGCGTGTGCTCCCGCTCGAATCCCACGGCTCCTGCCGCGCACACAGCCGCCCCATCGCGTCGTAGGAGTAGTGCGCCACCCACGCGCCCACGGCGGGTCCATCGAAGACGCTGCCGCTGCCGGGGTCCTGCTGCAACGGCTGACCCGCGACTCGCCTGTTCACCTGCACCAGCCGGTTGAACCCGTCGTAGCCGAAGATGTAGGCGTTATCGGCCACCAGGTTGCCGGCCCGGTCGTAGAGCACGGGCACGGTGGCCGCGATCACGCCCGAGCCGCTGCCGGTCGTGGTGTTCACGCTCGTGGTCCGGTTCGCGGCATCGATCGTGTGCGTGAACCCCAAGGGCTCGGTGGCGGGTGCCACGCCGTCGCCGTTCACATCGCCGACAATCGAGAGGCCCGGCAGGGGAGACGTGGAACCGGTTGCGGGCCCCGTGCCCGCCGCGGCACCAGACCACGAGCCCAGCGTGTCGAGCGTCCACGTCTGCACGCGCGGCTGCACATACTGCGTGCTCTGCGTGCCGCCCACCACCGCGGGTTGGCCCGTTGCGCTCAGCGCCACCGCACCCGGAACGCCCGGCACCGCGGCATTCAAGGGGTTGGCGCCGTTGGGCAGAACCAGCGCGAGCACGCCAACGGCGGCCCGTGTGAGCCGGCCCAGGCCGTCATGGGCAAAAACCCACGAGCGCTGGTTCGAGTTGTTCACGCTGCGCACGACGGTGCCGCTCCAGTCCGCCGCGGGCCGCTGGTTCACCAGCACGCTGGCCACGTTGCCCGAGGCATCCAGAGCATACCGCAACGCCGCCAGCGGGGTCGGGGGTTGGGCAACGCCGTTGGCCGGTGGGCGAGGGTTGTGGTAGGCCAGGTTCCGCACGCGCCCGTGCCGGTCAAGGCTGGGGTACCCCGCGAGCACGGCATTGGGGCCATATCCCTCGTCGCCCGCCGCGGCGGCGAACGACTGCACGATGCCGGGGACCGCACCCGTGCCTTGCCCAAACCCGCGACTGACGACGCGCCCCGTGCCCGAATAGGCATATGAGGCGAGCGTGAAGGGTGCGCCCGTGCTGGTCGCGTCCACCAGCGACGTCGTGCGGCCGAGTAGGTCGTCCACCCCGTTGCCCGCGCCGGTGGTGAACACCAGCGCGCGCCGCGCCTGCGGGCCTGCGAGCCCCGTCCAGGTCGGGTACACGAGTGTGCTCAGGCTGGTGGTGTTGCCCGCGCCGATGCCGCGTTGCGACCACGAGTAATCCACGCGCGGCGACGCGGCGGAAACCGCCCCGCCGTACTGCTCTTGCGCGCTGAGCATGTTCCCGTCGCGGTCGTAGGTGAAGGCCGTCTCGGCGACGATGCGTTCTGCTTGGGTGTTGGTGAAGCCTGTGGCGGTCGCCTTGATCAGGTCGCCGCGGTTGCTGTACGCGTAGTCGAGGCGTACGAGCGCGTCATCGGTAAAGGCTCCGGGTCGCGGAATCGCCCAGCCCCCGCCCAGCCGTCGCGTGGCGACACGGTCGCCCCGCACGTTGTACTCGTGGCGAAGCAGACGCGCCGCGGCATCGGCGCGGCTGGCCATCTGGCCCTCAAGCGTGTAACTGAACACGAAGTTGGGAGTGGCCGACGGCCCGCCCGCGGCCGCGCCAGTTGCCAAAGGATCAGGGAACGACACGCTGCCCACGAGTGAGTTGTTGCGGCTGATTGGACCGAAGTCGCGGCCGACGACCGCCGCGCCGTAGTTGATGCGCGTGATCTGCAGGCCGGGCGCGGTGCCGTAGGGGTCGGTAGGCCAGTTGGCCGTGCCTTTGGGGGTGAGCGTGTGGCCCGGCAGCACCGCGGCCATGCGGCGGAGTTGACCGTTCGTGTACTCGTAGGCCGTGCGCCGCTGCTGCCACGCGTTGGCGTTGATGTCTGCGTTCTCGGTGGTGAGGACGATGTTGTTGAGCGCGTCGTAGGAATGCTTGGTGAGCGATCCGTCCGGGCCGCGCACGGAAGTCTGACGGCCCTGCTTGTCGTATTCGTAGAGCGAGACGCGCGTGGAGGCATCGAAGGGGCTGCCGTTTGAACCGGCCGCGGCTTCGTTCCAGCACCCTGCAAAGGCGTACGCGCCCCCCACGGCCTGGCCCTGGGGCCACGAGGGCGGCACGGCGGGATTGATGAAATCGCCGTCGCCCAGTTCGATCCCGGGCGTGAAGGTGTTGCTCGCGGCCACGCCGGGGTTCGCCCCCACATCCGCCGACGCGATGAGTTCCTTCTTGTCGTTGTACCAGTTGAACGAATACGACGCGATGCTGTTGCCATCACGCAGCAGGAGCGGCACAAGCGCCGCATCGTGCCGGCGCTCGCGGCTCGTGGTCCGCAGCGGGTTGCCATCGGCATCGTAAACAGTCGCCGTGCGCGAGAGTTCGCGCAGAAGGCCGGTGCCGCGTGCGGGCAGGCCCGCCGCGTTGCACTCGATGCCGACGGAGGAGCGCATTTCGCGCCCGAGTGCATCGAACAGGGTCTGGCGCACGCCGCCGCCGGGGGTTTCAACCCACACCGGCCGGTCTGCGTGGTCGTAATACGTGATGGTGGCGGTGGAGGGCGGGTTGGTCGCCGCGGCCGCCTCGCCGAGCAGGTACGTGCGCTGCTCCTCGGGCAGGCCGCGGTCGTTGTAGGTGGTTTCGGAAAGACTGATCAGCGATGCCCCGCCGCCGGGAACAGATGCGCTGCCACCGCCGCCGGTGGCAGTGAGTATGGCCGCGGCAGAGGGGAGGGGCGCGCCAATCGCCAACTCCGAGGGCGAGTGCGGCCCGAGGTGGCTGATCGGGCCCGCGCCGAAGCGCGCCACAAAGCGCGAGCGGCCCATCTGGTCGAGCCACGTGGCCGTGGACTCAAAGATATCTCCCGCGCTGCCCGTGCCCCCGCCGGGCAGGGGGCCGGCCGCGCCCAGCCGCTTACTCACAATCACCTGCCGCATCTGGCGGTCGTACTCGAAGGTTTCGGACCAACCCACGGGTCCGGCATCGCCCTGGATGCCCGCGGGTCCTAGTATGCCTTCGGAGTAGTGGTTGGCCGTGGGTTTGTCGGTGAAGTGGTTGATCTTGATGAGTTTGCCGACGTTGCGGGCCCGATCCGAGTGGTCCTCGGTGGCGTAAAACCGCTCCTCGACGAGGACCATGTTGTCGTCAGTGGGCACGGGCTGCCCGGTGTTCGGGTCGATGCCTCGGGTCTGCCAGAAGTCGTGCTTGTCCTTGGTGCCGCGGTACACACGCCACACGCGCCCCATCGCATCGCGCAGCGTGCGCGCAATGGTGCCATCGGGC
>CAZNEU010000175.1:0-14832 GCA_964571915.1 uncultured Phycisphaeraceae bacterium | reverse complement strand
GAGGGGGTGGGTTCTCCGCGACCCGCAGCGGGATCGGCCAGGGGAGGCGTGTCTGCACGCCCGCGATGGTGCCGGCGACGGGGTGCGAGGAGCGCGGGTCGCGCACATATTGATCGGTGAAGACGGAGCGGCCGGGCTTGGCCGCGGCGCCCGGCTCGCCGGGTGAGCGCGTGGCCTGCTCCAGCACCACGCGGCCGGTGTCGGCCATGATGCCCAGCGGCCGCAGGAACTCCGCCATCGGGTCCGGCGCGCCCACGTTGGGCAGGTTCGAGGGGTTCATGGAGATGAGCAGGTTGCGGCCCGCACCGATGAGTTGGCCGATGGCCGCGGCGAGTTTGCCCATGCGGACCGCTGAATCCGGCGAACCGGCCTCGATGCCAAGCGTGATCCAGACGACGGATCGCGGCGCGCCGGGCACGCCGGCGATGGGGACGGGCGGCGGCTCGTCGAGGCCCACGGCCCACTCGGCGAGTTCGATGTTGGCCAGGTCAAAGCGGTCGGCGAGTTTGCGGAACGAGGCGAAGTCTGGTCCCATGCGGCGTGCCGCGCCGTGGACGAGGACGGCCAGCGGGCGATCGGCCGAGACCATCGCGCCGATGGCCCCGGCCACGAGTTCCTCCGTGCGAAAGCGTGTGTCCACGCCGCCGGCACGCGGCAGCACCTGGTCGACATCCATCGCCAGCAGGCGCGGGCGCGTGTCGCCCCCACCGCCCGCCGCGCGAGCGCCGGGGTCGCCGATGAGGAGCGCGGCGCGGTCGCTCTGCACGGCGCGAGCGACGGACAGGAGGGGAATCTTCGGGAGGGCGGCCAGTTCGTTCTGCTGGCGTGCCGCGGAGTCTCGGAGCACCGCCAAGCCCGCCGCCAGCGCCTTGGCACGATCTCTCGCCAGCGGGGGCACGCCGGGGAGGCGGGCGAAGTCGTCCAGACTCTTGTTGAGCACGCTGAGGCTCGGCCCGACGGCGGCGAATGGCTCCCGCGCGGCGGCCGCGGCATCGTCCAGCGGGGGCACATCCAGCGGCGTGAGTTTGTCGCGCAGCGCCCGTTCGCCCACGGCCACCCGTGAGAGCGTCTCTTCCGCCAGTTTCCGTGCGGCAAGAGCCTGGCTGGCCCAGTAGCGCCGCAGTTTTTCGGCCTCCTCGCCCAGGTCGCTGGCTCCGGCTGTTGCGGCCGCAACGCCGTCAAGTTCATCGCCGAGTCTGCCCAGTTCCGAGGCGAGTGTGCGGGCCTCTGCGAGCGCGGCGCGAATCGAGCCTTCGGACCGGGCGACCTGGGCTGCGCTGCGTTCGCTGAGGCGGGCGAAGACCGCATCCAGTTCTTTCGCCCCCGCCGGTGAGGCGGTGTCGATGGTGCTCACGCGCAGGCGCGGCTGGCGCTTGGCAAGGGTGGCCAGCACCTCTGCGGTGCGGCCGCGCACGCCGGGGTCCACCGCGTTGAGTGGTGCCGCCACCACCAGTTCCAGCGGCTCGGCCACCTGCGCGAGGAGCGCCACGGTTTGCGGGGAGAGTTCGTGTTCGCGCGAGGCTGTGAGGTCCCACGTGCGATTCACACGGGCGGACAGCACGCCCGCCAGCACGCACGCCGCGAGGACCAAGAGGGCCAGCAGCGCGGCTTGCAGCACGAATCGCACGCGCGGCGGCGTGGGGGCGGTGGGCGGAGCAAGGGAAGTGCTCATCGCCACCTCCGCACACGCACGGCCAGAGCAGCGAGGGTGAGGAAGAACACGATGGCGCTGGCGAAGTATCCCAGGTGGGAGGTGTCGATGATGCCGCGGGCGAAGTCGATCACGCGCAGGTTCGCGGACAAGCCCGTGAGCACCTGGTTCCACGGTTCGCCCACGCGCAGGGCGAGTTGCAGCGCGGCCACTTCTGAGGCGAGCAGGCCAAAGAGCGTGGCGAGGAACGCCAGCGTTTGACTGGAGGTGAGGCACGAGACGAGCGTGCCCGCCGCGAGATACAGGCACCCGAGCAGCCCGATGCCCAGATACCCGGAGCCAATAGGGCCCAGGTCGGGCTTGGAGAGGCAGGCCAACACACCGGCATATGCGAGCGTGGGCACGAGCGTGGTGAGGAGAAAGGCCGCGGCGCCAAGGAACTTGCCGACGACGATCTGCACTTCGCTGAGCGGCGAGGTGAGCAGGCCCTCGATGGTGCCGCTGCGCAGTTCCTCGCTCATCACGCGCATGGAGATGGCGGGGCAGATGATGACCAGGAGGCCCCACCACGCCGCGAAAAACTCGCGCAGGCTCGCGGGCTGCCCAGGAACAAGCGTGCCGCGTGCGAAGACCCAGCCGGAGATGAAGAGGAAGAGCGCAGCGACGACCCACCCCAGAGGCACCCGGAAGAAGGCGGCGTATTCGCGTGCTGCGATGGCGAAGAGGCGAGACATGAGGGGAGTGTGGGGGAATCAGGCGGCCACAGAGGGGACGGCGTGGGTTTGCGGGTCCGCGGCGGATCCGTCGGGCTGAGAAATGACACGAAGGAAGACCTGTTCGAGCGAGGGCCGCTCGCGGCGCAGTTCGGTGAGCAGGAGGCCGCGTGCCGCGGCGTGGCGGGAGAGCGCCTCGCACGGATCGCCGGCGAACGCGGGCGGGATATGCACGGTGAACGTGCCGGGGCGGGGGCGGTCTGGCTGCACGCCGCACCCGGGGAGGGCCTGGGCGCAGGCCGCCGCGGCGTGTGCATCGCCCCCCCGTCCCCCGGCGAAGCGTGCTATCAGCGGAGCGTCTGCGGCGTGCCGGGCGATCAGGTCGGAGGGGGTGCCGTCGGCGAGCAGGCAGCCGCGGGCCATGATGAGCACGCGGTCGCAGGTCTGCTCCACTTCGGGCAGGATGTGCGAGGAGAAGAGCACGGTGCGCTGGGCGGCCAGGGAGCGGATGAGCTCGCGGACCTGCGTGATCTGGGAGGGGTCCAGGCCGCTGGTGGGTTCATCCAGCACCAGCACGCGCGGGTTGTGCAGAATGGCCGCGGCCAGGCCCACGCGCTGGCGGAAGCCCTTGGAGAGATGGCCGATGCGTTTACTGGAAACGTCGGTGAGCCAGCAACGCTCGACGGCGGAGTTCACGGCGGCTCGCCGCTGCCCGCCGGGGATGCCGAAGATGCTGGCCCGGAAGAGCAGGAAGCCGCGCACGGACATTTCGGGGTAAACCGGGAGGGTTTCGGGCAGGTAGCCCAGATGGGATCGTGCCGCGTGGGAGGCGCGGAGCGTGTCGTGCCCGCAGACGGCAACGGAGCCCTGAGCGGGTGCGAGAAAGCCGGTGATGATGCGCAGGAGTGTGGACTTGCCGGCCCCGTTGGGACCGAGCAGGCCGGTGACCTCTCCGGGGCGGATCGTGGCCGCGACATCGCGCACCGCCATGTGCGACCCGTACGACTTGCTGACGTGGTTGATCTCGATCATGGCGTGGTGCCTGCGGAGCGAGCCTGAGGTTACGGCGGCTGGGTGTCGGGCGGGCGGCGCTTGCGCCTGGACCTCTTTGGCCCATGTCTGCCACCCGGCCCGGCTCGGGCCATACAAATACCGGTCCGCGGCGGGCGTTCGCCCGGCGCCTTCTGGGTCTGAGGAGTCTTTCATGCGCTCGATTCGCTCATCCGCCGCCATCGTGCTCGCACTTTTCGCGGGGGCCTCGCTGGCGCTCGCTCAGCCGTTTGTGTACCCCGCCGCGGAGAAGTCCACGCATGTGGATGAGTACTTCGGCACGAAGGTGAGCGACCCCTACCGGTGGCTGGAGGAGAACGACAGTTCCAAGACGCGCGAGTGGATCGAGGCGCAGAACAAGGTGACGTTCGCGTTTCTCGCGTCGATCCCGGAGCGTGAGGCGATCAAGAAGCGGCTGACGGCCCTGTGGAACTACGAGCGCTTCAGCGCCCCGGGCAAGGACGGCGGCCGCTACTTCTACAGCCGCAACGACGGCTTGCAGAACCAGAGCGTGCTCTTCTGGACCAAGGCGCTCGATGCCGTGCCCACGGTGCTGATCGACCCCAACACCTTCGCCAAGGATGGCACCGTGGCCTTGGCGGGCACGAGCGTGAGCGACGACGGCAAACTCATCGCCTACGGCGTGGCCGATGCGGGCAGCGACTGGAACACGTGGAAGGTGCGCGATATCGACACCGGCCAGGACCTGCCCGACGAGATCAAGTGGGTGAAGTTCTCCGGGGCGAGTTGGACCAAGGACAACAAGGGCTTCTTTTACAGCCGCTACGACGAGCCCACGGGCGACAAACTCCAGGCCCTGAACAAGTACCCGAAGGTGTTCTACCACGGCGTGGGGATGAAGCAGGCCGACAACATCCCGATTTATGAGCGGCCGGACCAGGCGGACTGGGGCTTTGGTGTCGGCGTGACGGACGACGGTCAGTACGCGGCTATGAACGTCTCCTACGGCACCGACCGCAAGAACAGGTTCTTCTACCGCGACCTGAAGGCCCACCCGCTTTCGATGGCACCCGCCGCGGGAGACTTGGCCGTGCGCGAGGTGGAAAAGGCCGTGAAGGAGGTTGCGGTGAAGGTCGAGGCCCTCAGGGCCGACGACCAGAGCGACGGGGCGAAGGCCCTGCGGGCGGAACTTGCGGGGTGGCAGGCGGCCCGCAACGCGGCCATCAAGGCCAACGGCAACGCCTCGTTCGGCTTCGTTGAACTCCTCACCGACTTTGATGCGTCGTACGACATGATCGGCAACGAGGGGCCGGTTTTCTGGTTCGCCACGGACCTCAAGGCCCCGCGCGGGCGCGTGATCGCCATCGACACGCGCAGCCCGGGCCGCGAGAACTGGAAGGAGATCATCCCCCAGAGCGACGCGACGCTGACGGGCGTGAGCCACGTGGGCGGGCGGCTCATCGCCCGGTACCTCAAGGATGCGAGCAGCCAGGTGAAGGTCTTCGGCACCGATGGCAGGTTTGTCGCCGATGTGAAACTCCCCGGCATCGGCACGGCGGGCGGCTTCGGCGGCAAGCCCGATGACCCCGAGACCTTCTACTCCTACTCCAGTTACGGCACGCCGCCCAGCGTCTTCAGTTACAACGTGCAGACCGGCACGAGCAAACTCTTCAAGCAGGCCAAGGTGGACTTCAACCCGGCCGACTACACGACCACGCAGGTGTTCTACACGAGCAAGGACGGCACCAGGGTGCCCATGTTCATCTCGCACAAGAAGGGCCTGGCGCTCGACGGCACCAACGCCACGCTCCTGTACGGCTACGGCGGCTTCAACATCAGCATCACGCCCGGTTTCAGCCCCGCCAACCTCCAGTGGATGGAGATGGGCGGCATCTACGCCGTGGCCAATATCCGCGGCGGCGGCGAGTATGGCGAAGAGTGGCACCAGGCGGGCACCAAACTCACCAAGCAGAACGTGTTCGATGATTTCATTGCTGCGGGCGAGTACCTCGTGGCTCAGAAGCACACCCGGCCGGCCAAACTCGCCATTCAGGGCGGGTCCAACGGCGGCCTGCTGGTGGGCGCGTGCATGACGCAGCGCCCCGACCTTTTCGGCGCGGCCCTGCCCGCCGTGGGCGTGATGGACATGCTCCGCTTCCACACCTTCACCATCGGCCACGCCTGGCGCAGCGACTACGGCTCCAGCGAGAACCCCGAGCAGTTCAAGGCCATCAACGCCTTCTCGCCCTACCACGTGCTGGTGCGGGCCGCGAAGGCCAAGGCGGGCAAGAAGTATCCGTCCACGCTTGTCACCACGGCCGACCATGACGACCGCGTGGTGCCCGCGCACTCCTTCAAGTTCGCGGCGGCCCTGCAGGCGGCGCACACGGGCGACAACCCGGTCCTCATCCGCATCGAGACGCGGGCCGGGCACGGGGCGGGCAAGCCCACCGGCAAGCGCATCGAGGAGGTGGCCGACCAGTGGGCCTTCCTCGTCAAGACGCTGGGTATCAAGCCCATCATTCCCGCTGGCACCGTGGGCGCGGCAGACATGACCAAGTGACGGGCCCCGGTCCAGTCTTGAGGGAGGGCCGTGGGCGGCGAACGACTGCGCATCCTGATTGAGGGGTGGCGGGGCGTGCCCCACTCGTACTGCGTGGTAGGGATGAACTACTGCCGCGGGCTGCTTGAGCGCGCCGAGTGCGACGTGCGCTTTGTGGATCGCCCGCTGTGGTCGGAGTCGTGGCCGAAGATCGACGGGATTCTCGCGGGCGACAATGACGCTCGCGTGCTGGCGGTGCCGGGGCCGGAAGCGGGCTGGGAACCGCACGTCATCCTGCGGACCGATTTCCCGATGCGGCTGGACCCCCACCCCACGGCGCGGGTCGTGGCGACCGGCACGACCGAGTGGCTCATGGCCCCGCCCTTCACGGTGGGCAACGCCGACCTGCGCACGGCCCTTGACGGCACGCGGGTGCGACTGGCAACCCCTTCGGAGTGGTCTCGCAACGGCTTCCTGCGCTCGGGTGCGCCGGCCCGCGGGGTGGTGCTTGTGCCGCTGGGCGTTGACACGACGCTCTTCCGCCCGCCCACCCCCGAGCAGCGTGCCGCGGCACGGGCCACGCTGGGCGTGACGGAGGAGCACTTTGTGTTCCTGTCGCTGGGCGCCATGACCGACAACAAGGGTGTGGCCTTTATCCTCGCGGGCTTCGCCCGGACCTGCATGGACGATCCGCGGGCGGTGCTGGTGCTCAAGGGCTTGTCGAGCATGTACGAATCCGAGGGGCGCGTTCGGCGCGTGCTGGAAGCGCTGCCCGCAGCGGCGGTGCCGGTGGTGGAGCAGAACACGCTCTTTATCGGCACCGCCCTCAAACTCGACGACATGGCGCGTCTCTATCACGCGGCCGATGCCTACCTGGCTCCCTACACCGCGGAGGGCTTCTGTCTGCCCGCTCTCGAGGCCGCGGCGTGCGGCCTGCCGGTGCTTTGCACCAAGGGCGGTCCCACCGATGATTTTCTGCCCAGGGGGGGCACGATATTCATTGCCTCCGACCGCGAAGGCGTGCCGGATGAGCCTGGCAAGACGGTGCTCCGGCCACGGCTCCCGGCCGTCATGCAGGCCATGCGCCGCGTGATGAGCGACGCATCGCTGCGCAACTGGGCGGCCAAAGAGAGCCCGGGCCATGTGCAAGCCCGTTACACTTGGGCGCGTTCGACCGACCTGCTGCTTGCTCATTTGCGTCCATGACCATGAACCCGGCCCATCACGCGCGCTTGTGGCTGTGGGCCTGCGGGCTGTGCATGGCCGTGGCGGCGGGCGGTGCGTGCGTGGAGCCCAACCCGCCGCCGACCGTGGAGCATCCGGTGCTGCCGGCGACACCCGGTACGTCGTCCACGCCGAAGCCGCCACCCGTTCCCGCTCCCCAGTCGCCGAGTGTGAGGGCCGACCGGGCCGCGCCCGCACTCGGCCCGCTGCCGCGCGATGAGTGGACGGGTGCCCTGCCGGCCGAGCTCAGCCAGGTCTATGCGTTCATCCCCTGCGCCAGTGCCGACAACCGCGAGGGCCGCTGGAGCGAGCCCGCGTGGATCAAGCGGGGCGTGGCGCACCTGGGCGACGAGCGTGCCTTGGGCATGTACCGCATGGGCTGGTGCCGCTTTTACGTGGACTCGCCCTTCGGCAAGGACACGACCAAAGACGGGGACGCGGCGTTCACCTTCTTTGGAGCGCTGCGCACCCCGGCAGACTCGCCCTGGAACAGGGGCTTTGTGCGGGCGTGGTCGGCCCTCACATCCAAGCCCGACGCGTACGTGATTGCCTACATGGGCAACCCGACGTGGGACACGGAGTTCGTAGCCCTCGCGGGCGACCTGAACACGCCTGCCGATCGGGCGCCTGACCGTGCGGGCGCCATGCGCATGCTGCGCGAGGCGATCCGCCCCCTGGTCGAGGCGGGCTTCAAGGGCCTGGCCATCGACGCGCTGAACTCGCTGCCCGAAGCCCACGTGGTGGCCGAGTTTCTCAGGGCCGTGCAGGCCGCGGGCATCGACGTGTACATCGAGGCGACTCCGGTCGCGGCCCAACCCTGGCTGGCTCGCTTCGGCACCATCCGCACCACATGGTTTGCGCGCGGGGCGCCGGGGTTCAAGGGCCTGCTGAAGCCCGCGGAGTGCCGCGGCGAGCGCATCGTGCTTTACGAAGGCACGGCCCCGTGGCCGGAGGCCGACGGCAAGCCGTATGTGGAGTGGATCAGGCGCTGGGTTCACGAGTGCCTGGCGCGCGGTGAGCACCCGGCCATCGATGCGCACTCCATCACGCAGCCCAAGATGCTCCTCGACCTCAGGTAGGCGCGGTTCTCGGCCGCGTTCGTGCCGACCTTCGCGACCATGGCTCTGCCGCGTGTGGCCATGTTTCTCGACAACGACGTGCTGATCACCAGCGAATCGCCGGGCGTGCGGCGGCACAACAAGACGACGGGCGCGTTCGTGGGCACGTTGCCCCCGCCGGCGTGAACGGAGTGCCCACGCCGGGCGCAACCGCACCCCTCGCGCTGGCGGCGGCCTTTGCGCTGCCTCGCAAACGGGCCTCACCCCGCACGGCGCTGGCGGCCTACTGCTCGTCCTTGGCGTCGCGCTTGATATCCTGCGCGTGCGCCAGCGAGTATTGCTGAATGTCCTTGAACTGGCCGTCCGCGCTCCGCACCGCGTACAACTTCTTGCCCTTGCTGCTGTACATGGTGGTGCGGCCGGCCTTCTTCTTGGCCTTCTTCGCTGTTTTCTTCGAGCCCTTCTTCTTCGCCTTCTTCTTCTTGGCCATGATGCACTCCTCACGCGGCACAAGGGTTCGCGGTGGGCGTACCCCGTGCTGCGTGCCACGAATCTAGCAGAGCGGTGGGGCGGCTGCAACCAGTAACAGGTCCGCGGTTTCCAGGGCGCACCCCCACGAGAGCGTGACCCCGCTCCGCCCGTGCCCGTAGTTATGCACCACCCGTCCGCCCGCCCGCGCGTCTGCTTCCAGCCGCACCATCTCGCTCGACTCCCCGATCACCCGCGTGGGGCGGGCCGCGGCACGCACATCCAGCACCCTGGTGCCCAGTTCGGCCCAGCGCGGGTGGCCGTCAACCCTCAGCAAGGCGCGGCAGCGGTCGATGATGCCTCGTGTCTGGGCCTCGCTGGTGTGGTCTCCGGCAACGCCCGGCTCGAAACTGCCCCCCAGCACCAGCCGGTCGGAGAACACAAAGATGTAGGCCACCAGCCCGGGGCCCTCGCCCCGATCCGGGGCATCGTCGTGGATGCTTGCCGTGAGGCCCAGGTCGTTGGGCACATGAACCACCTGCCCGCGCGAAGGCTGCACCAGCGTGTCGCTCGCCAGGGTCCGTGCGCCCAGCCCGGCACAGTTCACCACGCCCGCAAACCCCTCGTGCAGCAGCGTGTCCAGGCTCTCGACGTGCCGCGCTTGGATTGTCCCGCCGAGCGCCAGCACACGCGCCCGCAGCCAGGGCAGGTAGCGGTCCATGTCGATCTGAGGGCGAATGGTCGTCCGGGCCGCGTGCCAGCCCGGCGGTGTCGGCAAAGACCGCGCCGCGAGCAGGGTGTCCAACCAGGGCTTGGTCCAGAAGGGGCGGGAGAAGACCTCGCGCAACTCGCGCACGTCCACGCCGGCGGCAGGGTGCGTGCGGGCCAGGTGCGTGAACCGCTCGAACGAGGCGGTGGACCACGCACGCAGGCGGTCGTCGTCGGTTCCGGGGCAGGGCGTGAACGCCGCGGGCGCAACCCCCGATGCGGAGCGGCGGTGGGCAGATTCGGGCGTGGTGAACACCACCACCCGGGCGGCTCGTTCCAGCAGGGCCAGGGCCGTAGAGAGCCCGGCCACACCAGCACCAACCACTGCGAACGGGCCCTGCGCCATGCCGCAACCGTACACCGGGCTCGCGCAGGGAAGTCCGGCCCCCGGGGCACGATCCGGCCGGCCGGGATCAGTCCCGGTACGAGGGCACCGCTGAATCGCCGTGGGCCGGACGATTGGGGGCAGGAGCCCGTGGCCCGGGCCTGATACACTCCGCCGGACCCGCACCCATCTTTGGAGCCAGCCTATGCCATGCTGCTGCGCATCGTCTCGGTCCGGTCTGTTCGCCGTTCTCGCGGCTGGTGCCATCGTCGCGATCGGAGCGATCTCGCACGAGCCGCCCGCCCCCAAGAAGGAGGACCCCAAGCCCGCCGCGAAGCCCTCCCAAAGCGCCGCGGCGGACGACCGCTACGTGCTGGGGTTCACGATGAAGTCGATCGAGGAGAAGGACGTGGACCTCGCGGCGGAGTTCAAGGGCAAGGTGGTGATGGTGGTGAACGTGGCCAGCCGGTGCGGCTTCACCGGGCAGTACGAGGGGCTGGAGAAGTTGTTCCAGGAGCGCAAGGACAAGGGCCTGGTGATCCTGGGCTTCCCGGCGAACAACTTTGGTGGGCAAGAGCCCGGCAGCAACGAGGAGATCGCCAAGTTCTGCCAGAGCAAGTACAACGTGACCTTCCCCATGTTCGCCAAGATCAGCGTGAAGGGGGACGACCAGCACCCGCTGTATAAGAAGATCGCCGCCCAGCCCGCGCCCGTCGGGGGCGAACCGAAGTGGAACTTCACCAAGTTTCTTGTGGACCGCTCCGGCAACGTGGTGGCCCGTTTCGATTCGTCGGTGCGGCCCAACGACAAGGACATGCTGGCAAAGATCGACGAGTTGCTGACGGCGAAGTGACGCGCGTCGGCTGACGGGACCAGAGTCCGGGGCGAATCGCAAGGGAAGGCCATGTCCAACCGCACATTGTTGATCGCGCTGGCTGTGGTGCTGACGCTGGCGGGGCTGACGGCCCTGGTTCTCCGCTCGCAGGCCGCCGGGGTCTCGAGCTCGGTCCCGGTGGGCGCACGGCTCGTGGAGTTTTCCGCGGCCGAGATCGCCAGCCTGACGATCTCGGGACTCGGCACCGGCGAGCAACGTGTGGAGCGCGGCGCGGAGCCGGGTTCATGGCGGCTCGTCTCCGGCGCTGGTGCCACGCAGAAGCCTTGGCCGCTGGACGCGGCACGCGTGCAGGATGTGCTGCGGCTGCTGTGCGAGGTCCGCGCGACGGGAACGCCCTCTGCCGGTGCGGCCGTTGAGGGCGATGCCCTTTTGCTGCGCATTGAGCACGGCCCGTCTGCGAAGGAGCGCGGCCCGACGCTGATGCGCCTTTCGGGCAGGCGCATGGCCGGCAGTGTGCTGGCGGAGGTTCGCGGGGCCGAGGCCGCAACCGCCCGGCCGGGGGCGGACGCTGCGCCACGCAGCGCGCTCGTGGCCGACAGCCTGCTGAACGTGTTCACCTCGCCCGGCCCGCGCGACTGGCGCGACCGGGCGCTCTTGCCGTGGGCACCCGAGGCCGTGCGGGTGCGGCTGATCGGCGGTGGCACATCCGTCGCGCTCGCCAAGAGCGGGGGCAAGTGGTCGCTCAGCGAGCCGATCCAGTCTCCGGCCGATGCCGCGGCGGTCCTGAAAACCCTCGGTGCGTTGCAACTGGTTTCCGTGGCAGGGTTCCTCGACGATGCGCTGCCGCCCGCCGCCGCGATGGGCTTTGACGCGCCGCTCGCTCGTGTGATTGTGGAGCGAGACGCGCCGCCCGCTTCCCCCGCCACGGCCGGAGCAACCGGCACACGCACAGACCGGCGCGAGTTGGTGATCGGTCAGCCCGCCGACGCGAGGGGCACCAGCCTGTACGCCACGCTCGACGGCGGCGCAACCGCCTTCACCGTACACGCCGAACGCCTCGCGCTCATCGCCACCGACCCGGCCCGTTACGTTTCGCCCACCGTCTCCGCGGCGCAGCCGGCCGACATCGGCGTGCTCCTCTTCCATCCGATGGGCAAAGACGGTGCCAAGACCGATGCCGCGGCCACCCTGGGCGTGCGGCGCACGCTGGAGGGATGGGTGGAACTCCGTCCCGACGGAACGCAGGTCGCTCAGGACCCTGCCCGGGTCAGCGTCATCAACAACATGATTGCGTTCCTCACCGGCGTGCCCGGCAAGTCGGCCTCGCTGGATGAGCCGTCGGGCTTTCAGCCGCTGGGCACGCTGAGCATCATGGACGCGGCGGGCGGCACGCTGGAGGAGGTGGTGGTGGCCCGGTCGGGTGCGCCCGGCGTGGTGATGCTGGCGGGGCGCGTCTACCGCGGCTTCGTGTCCATGCCCGAGTTTCTGCGGATGGCGCTGGGGCCGGTGGCACCCATGCCCAGCGCATCGGTCGAGGCCAGCGAGATCAATAAGTAGCGGTTACGCGCTTCGCGCGGCCTGCCCGCCGCCGGCGGCGGCCGCGGCACGCCAGCGGGCCACGAACGCCGCGTATTGCTCGGGCGTGTCGATGCCCGCGTGGGCGGATGGCACCAGGGCCACGGCGATGGCGTGGCCGTGCTCCAGCACGCGGAGTTGCTCCAGGTGCTCGGCCCGCTCGCACGGGGTGGGCGGCAGCGCGATGTAGGTTTTCAGGAAGCCCACGCGATAGGCATACACCCCAACGTGTCGGAGCGCGGGCGTGGCCGGGTGCCCACCTGTGCCGTGCCGCTCGTGGGGGATCAGTGCCCGCGAGAAATACAAGGCGTGTCCGTCGAGCGTGCGCACCACCTTCACGATGTTGGTGTCGGCCGAGTCTTCACCGGCTGCGAACGGCGCGGCGGCCGTGCCCACCGCGGCCCTTCGAGAGTCTACCAGCGCGCCCACCGCGGCGTCGATCACCGCCCCGGGCATCTCCGGCTCGTCGCCCTGGGCGTTCACGATGATGGCATCGTCGGCAAGCCCCAGGGCTGCCGCGGCTTCGGCCAGGCGGCTGGTGCCGTTGGGGTGGTCCTCGCGCGTCATCACCACCGTGGTGCCGAAGGGCCGCAGGGCATCGGCGATGCGGGCGTGGTCCGCGGCCACCACGATCCGGCCCGCGCATGCGGCCCGTGCCGCGGCCTCGGCCACGTGCTGCACGAGCGGCTTGCCCGTTTGCGCGGCCAGTACCTTTTCGGGAAAGCGCGTGGAGGCGAGGCGGGCGGGGATCACGATCGTCGCCTGGTTGGTCATGGCGGTGTGCATCCCGAGCGTGCGGCAGGCTCACGGTCGCGGGCTCAGCCCGCGGGAGGGGCGGGCTGCTTGAGTTGCGCCACGAGCGCCTTGATCTGATCGCGGCGAGTGCGGATGTCCTTGAAGCCCATCTGGTGGACGGCGATGGCGGAGGCGAGTTTGTACGCTTCCTCCGCCGCGGCCAGATCGTGGTTTTCCTTGCCCCGGTCTTGCAGCGCGCAGAGCAGGCCGTAGCGCAGTTCCAGGCCCGCGGCATCGGTGGGGTCGGTGTAGCCTTCGAGCGCGGTCCGGAAGGTCTCGATGGCCTCGTCGTGCCAGCCGATGGCGGCGAAACTGCGGCCCAGGTAACTCATCACCGTGTTCTTGCTGCGGCCGTCGGTCTTGGCCAACTGGAAGAGTTCGATCGCTTCGTTGAAGCGGCCGGCCTCGAACATGCGCCGGCCCAGTTCGTTCTTGATGCCCAGGTCGGTCGGATAGGCGGTGGCGCGGGCCTGATACTCGTCGATCTCCAGGTCGGCGAAGGACTTGTTCGCGACGGCAAGAGCGGACCTGGCCGTCTCGTCTGCGGGGTTCGCGTCGGCGGCGGTCTGGAGCGGCCGCATGGCCCGCTTGGCCTGACGGATGCGGATCTCACCTGCCAACATGCGGAAGCGGAACTCCTGCGTCTCGGTGAAGGCCTTCGTGAGAACCTCGATGGCCTTGGCCTCGTCATCGGGCGTGCCACGGTCGAGCAGGGCCTTGGCGTAGCGCTGCACGCAGGGCTTGTCGGCGGGATTGGCCTCGTACTCGGTCTTGGTGATCTCCACCACGCGCTCGATGGTGCTGGTGTTCTTGGAGAGGCGGTCCTGGTCGTCGAGGTTGCGCTGCTTGTCGGCATCGCGGATGTTGGAGCGGAAGCCGCCCTCCTGCCCGGATTGGTCGAAGCCGCCGGTGTTCATGGTGGACTGGGCCGCGAGGTTGCGGACGAAACCGGCGAGTTGGGCATCGGACGGATCGAGTCTGAGCGCCTGCTCCGCGGCCTTGGCGGCAAGGTCGTAGCGGTCGCACTTCTCGAACACGTCGGCCATGGCGAGGTAGTCGGCCTTGCGCTGCTTGGGCGCCTTGATGACCAGAGCGAACGCCTGCGGCCCCATGAACGCGGCCGGCTCTTTCAGCCCCAGTTTGGCGGCCCACTCCACCGTGCCGATGGCGTGCTCGGTGTTGGCCTGGTCGCACGACCATTCCAGCAGTTCACGCAGGTACTTGTCAAGGTCGGTCTTGCCGGACGTGGCCGAGATCATGTCTTTGCTGGGGGCCTTGCCGTGTTCCGATGCCGCGCGGAAGAAGGCTTTGAGCGAGTCCACGTTGGTGGGGTCGAGGCGCAGGCCCGAGAGCCAGCAAGCCATGGCGTACTCGTGGTTGCCGGTGTCCTGAACCGTTCGGGCCCGCTCGAACCATGCGCGGGCCTTCTCGGGCGAGAAGGAGAGCGGGCCTTGCGGCTCTTTCTTGGCCTCGCCGGGCGCGTCTTTTTTTCCCCAACCGAAGATCGCCAAGTCCGTGCTCCCTAATCAACGACGAGCGTGCCACTGATGCCGGTGCAATGGTAGTAGCGAACGGTGCGCCGTTTCAGACCAGCAAGCTCGCCGGCTTCTCCAGCATCGCCTTCACACTGGCCAGATACTGCGCGGCCATGGCCCCGTCCACAATGCGGTGGTCGCTGGACATCGTCATCTGCATCTCGTGCCCCACCACGATCGCGTCCTTGCCGTCAACGGTTTCGACCACGGGCTTCTTGACGGCCGCGCCCACGGCGAGGATGGCCGCGTTGGGGGGGTTGATGATGGCTGTGAAGTGCTCCACGCCGAACATGCCCAGGTTGGAGATGGTGAACGTGCTGTCGCCCATCTCC
>CAZNEU010000174.1:0-2288 GCA_964571915.1 uncultured Phycisphaeraceae bacterium | reverse complement strand
CCACCACGCCCCCCCCGCGCTTGCCGCGCCGGACGAGGCGGATGCGCCCGTGGCCCACGCCGCGGCACACCAGCCGATAAGCGGCGGGAGTGCGCCGGGCACCGCGCCCACCCACGTGTTGAGCGGCGTGAGCACCTTCATGGGCGTGTAGATCAGGAGGTAGCAGGCGATGGTGAGGGCCGCGACTGCCGCGGCGGCAGGGCCGCAGAGAATGAGCAGGGCGAGCAGACCGGCGATGGACATGCTCCCGCCAGCGAGCCACGCGTGCGCCGGCCGCAGGCGGCCGCTGGGGAGCGGGCGACCAGCCGTGCGGACCATGCGGGCATCACGCGACACTTCCATGCACTGGTTCAGGGCGTTGGCGCCGGCGGAGGAGAGGGCCGTGCCGATGAGGCAGCCGACGCCAGCGAGGATCAGGGCGGGCCACGTCGCGGTCTGCCCGAGGGCACCAAGCACGAAGCCGACACCGGCGGTCATGACCACGAGTTTGGTGATGCGCGGCTTGCCCAGTTCGATGATGACCGCCGCGGCCTGCCGAGCGGAGGCCCGGGGCTGGCGGGGTGCGAAGGGCTCCGCAAGGCGCAGTTTGGGCTCGGCCTGCGGCGGCGCGGCGGCAGGGGTGGGCGAAATGGTTCGTGGGTCGGACATCGGTTTGGCGGATGGCGTTACGATGAAAGCAGGGTATCGGGGGGATGGTGTGCGGGCGGGGTGTGCGGGGCGGAGGGAGAGCGAGGCCGTTACCCTTGGAGCGTGAGTCCCGGTAGCTCAGTTGGATAGAGCAGCCGCCTTCTAAGCGGCAGGTCGGGCGTTCGAATCGCCCCCGGGACGTTGACGGTGCTTCAGGTGCGCCCGAAGCGTTTCTCCAGTTCCTTCACGGTGAGGCGGATGCTGGTGGGGCGGCCGTGCGGGCAGTTGCTGGACCGCTCGATGCGGTCGCGCATGGCGAGGATGTCGCCCAGTTCGGTGTCGCTCAGGTGGTCGCCCGCCTTGATCGCGGCTTTGCAGGCCATCATGTCGAGCACCTCGTGCAGGGCCTCCTCGCTCTGGGGCGTGAAGCCTGTGGCCTCGGCCTTGTCGAAGAGTTCGGCGAGGAACTCGATCGGGTCCACGCCGCGGTCGAAGAGGAAGGTGGGGAAGGCGTACACGCCCAGCGTGGTGGGGCCGAGGGGCTCCGCGGCGATGCCGATGCGTTCGAGGAGGGGCGCCAGGTCCGCCAGGCGATCGGCCTGCGCGGGCGAGACGGGGACGATGGCGGGCGTGAGCAGACGCTGCGATTCGAGTTTCGCGGGCACGCCCGCCGCGTCCTGCGCGCCGACACGGGCGAGGAGATTCTCGAACATCACACGCTCGTGCAGGGCGTGCTGATCGATGATGATCATGCCCTGCTCGTCTTGCGTGACGAGAAACGAGTTGTGTACCTGCAGCACGCGGCTGGAGGGGACGGGCATGGGAAGCGAGGGTTCGCTTGGGCTGTGGCTCGCGTGGGTGCCGATGCCGTCTGCGGCGGTGCCGGGCGGCCCTTCACCCGCCACAGCGCGGCGGACTTCGTCATACGACAATCGGCCGCCGGTTTGCATGGGGATGTCGCGCGTGAAGTAGTCGGTGAAGCGGCCGGTGGGTGTGGGGGCGGTCGGTGTGGTGCCGGGGGCTGATTCCGGCGGGGGCAGCACGCCGCGCGAGCCGAAGCCCGTGCTGCTGAGACCGGCACCGCCGAAGCCCGAGCCGGAAATCGCGGGCGTGAGGTCGGCACGCTGAAGGGCATCGCGCACGGAGCGGAGGACGAGCGAGTGGATGCGCGAGGGCTCGCGGAAGCGCACCTCGGCCTTGGTGGGGTGGACGTTGACATCGACGGCGTCGGGCGGCACGTCGATCAGCAGCACGCCCGTGGGGTAGCGGTGCGGGTCGAGCAGGCCGCGGAAGGCCTCTTTGAGGGCGTGCATGATGGAGCGGTCGCGGATCGGGCGTCCGTTGACGAAGACGTGCTGGGCCTGGGCCGTGGCCCGCGCGATGGAAGGACGGCCGACCAGGCCCCACAGCGTGAGCGGGCCGGAGGTTGACCCCGGCGGCCCGTTGTCATCCGCCGAGACTTCGATCAGTTCGCTTTGTAGTTCTTTGCCCAGCACCGCAATCAGCCGCTCGCGCGGCGACTGGCCGGGCGGCAGGTCGATGTTCGTCCGCCCGTCGCACGTGGCCGTGAACGCGATGGCCGGGTGCGACATCGCCAGCGAGGTGAGCATGTCGATGCACTTGGCCTGCTCGGTGGCGGGCGTGCGCAGGAACTTGCGCCG
>CAZNEU010000173.1:0-1716 GCA_964571915.1 uncultured Phycisphaeraceae bacterium | reverse complement strand
CGGCCGGCCGGTGTCGGTGGTGCCGCCGTCAATGACGCGGGCGATGTGGGGGTGGTCCATGAGCGCCAGGGCCTGGCGCTCGGCCTCGAAGCGCGCGATCACCTGGCGCGTGTCCATGCCGAGTTTGATGATCTTGAGCGCCACCTTGCGGCGCACGGGCGCATCTTGCTGGGCCAAGAAGACCACGCCGAAGCCGCCCTCGCCGATGCGCTGGAGGAGTTTGTAGGGGCCGATGCGCGTGCCGACGGCCTCGGTGATGGGCGTGGGGGCGCTGATGGTGGATGCGAAAGCGCCTGCGCCTTCTGTCGCGCTGGCCTCGCCTGGCCCGACAGAACCGATCGAAGAGCCGGGGAGAGGCGTGTCTGACCGGTTGTGTTCTTGGTGGGCTGTCATGCGTGGGCCTCGCGGCGGACGGGTGTCTGGGATCGAGCCAAGCGTCTACCTGATAGAACAGCAAAACGGGCAGGCGGGAACAACTATTCGGCAAGCGGCCCACATGACAACCCGAACGGGCACCAGTCTACAGCGCGGATGCCCCTTTGCGCCCACGAAGAAGGCCCGGCTGGGCACGCCAGAATCCACTTCCCCCCTTTCCCAACAACCCTCCAGCACCCCCATGGAAACCCTCTCCGCCATCTGCCTTGGCCTTGCCCTCGCCACCGCCTGCGGCATGCGTGTCTTTCTGCCCCTGCTCGCCCTCTCCGCGGGCGTGAAGATGGGGCTGGTGTCGCCCGGCGCGGGCTTTGCGTGGGTAGGCAACACTCCTGTGCTTGCGGGGTTGGGCGTTGCCGCTGGCGTGGAGGTGCTGGGCTACTGCGTGCCGTGGGTGGATCATGCGCTGGATGTGATCGCCACGCCGCTGGCGGCCATTGCGGGCACGCTGGCCGCGGCCACGCAACTCGTGGGAATCGAGCACGTGGACCCGATGCTGGGCTGGGCCGGCGCGGTGCTGGGCGGCGGCGGGTTGGCCACGCTCACGCAGGGGGCGACGGTGCTGGCACGCGCGGCTTCAACAACCACCACGCTTGGCTTTGGCAACCCGGTGGTGGCCGCGGCGGAGACGACGGGCGCGCTCACGCTGAGCGTGGCCGCGGTGCTGCTGCCGGTGGCGGGCGTGGTGATGGTGGGCGTGGCGGGCTTTCTGGTGTGGCGGTGGGTGAAGGCCAGCCGCGCGGCCCAGCGTGCCACGATCATCCGCAACGACGGATGATGGTGCCCAGACCGCACACACACGAACTCGCACGATCATCGCCGCGGAGCCGTCGATGATCGTGGCACCGCTATTTCTTCTTCTTCCCGAACAGGTCGATGACGTTCTCGATGAGTTTCTCGGGCTGCTTGCCGAGGTTTTTGCCGAACTCCTTGAAGAAGAGCTCGAAATCGGGGTAGATTCGTGGGTTGTCCATCGAACCCTTGGCGCGGATGGGGATCATGGTGCCCTCGGTGAGCAGGTTGGGCAGAATGTTGCCCAGGCCCCTGCTCGCCTCGCCGCTGACGCGGCCGAGCAGGGCCTTGCTGGCGGCGACGGTGGGGATGTAGGTGATGACATCGACCTCGCGTTTGACGAGGTCCACCGTGCCGCGTGTGCTGAGGACGAACTGGCGGATGGGAATGTCGAAGCGCTCGTAGGTGGCGATGCCGTTACGGATAGCGACGGTGAAGGGGGCGATGGGCTTCTGCGGCTCGGTGCCGGCGGTGAAGACGGTGGCATCGAGG
>CAZNEU010000172.1:0-5141 GCA_964571915.1 uncultured Phycisphaeraceae bacterium | reverse complement strand
TTCCACTCTGAACTCCTGCTTGAACGCCCCCGCATCACCTCGCACGTCCCCGCGTGGTCCCGGCCCCCGGCTTCGCCTTCACCTTCGCTGGCACCACCCCCTGCTCGCCCGCGGTGATGGGGTTGGCAAAGTGGGCGTTCTGCACCGGCACCACCCGCTCCAGGATGTGCTCCAGGATCTCGGCGGGGCTGCCCATCGCGTCCACCTGCGCCACCAGCCGCTTCGGGTACGACGCCAGCACCGGATACGTCTCGGCCTCGTACACCGCCCAGCGCTTGCGGATCACCTCTTCCTTGGCATCATCAACCCGGTTCTCCTTGATGGCGCGCCGCCGCAGGCGCTCGATCATCTTCTCCTTGTCCGGGCAGACCAGGTGAACGATCTTGAGCACCTCCAGGTGCTTCTCCAGCAGTTTGGCCTGATGCACGTTGCGGGGAATGCCGTCGAGCACGAGCAGATCAATGTGCGGCTTGTACTCGCTCAGCACCGTGCGCGCGTGCATGTTCTCGTGCCACATCTGGATGGTGTACTGATCCGGCACGAGCAGGCCCGCCGACGAGTACTTCTTGAAGACCTTGCCAAGGGGGCTTGACATGTCCAGCGTGCGGAAGACCTCGCCGCACGAGAGGTGGTAGAACCCCGGAACCTGACCGAGAATCTTCCCCTGCGTGCCCTTGCCCGCGCCCGGCGCGCCGAAGAGCAGGATGGTGCGGAAACGCTGCGACATCGTGGGGCTCCGAAAAAAGGCACGCGCCGGCCAGCGGCTGGGGCCCGGGCCGGGAGCATACCCGCAAATCACCCGGCCGGCAGGCACTTGGGCACCGCCGCCTACCGCTCGCAGACAAGATAGCCCACGTACGAGCGGTCCGCCGTGCCGCGGGCACGCTCGCGGAACACGCCGTCGCCCCCGCCCTTGGCATCGTCCCCCTCCCAGAACACGCGTGCGCGGCTGAACCCCGCCGCGCCCAGACAGTCGCGCAGTTCCGGCACGCCCCACAGCCGCCAACGATACGTGAACGCCCGCTTCATCGGCGGCCCTTGCGGAAACTCGAAGTGGATGTGGCAGGTGGTCTGCGCCGTGATCGGATCGAACCGCGCGTGCTCCCACACGTAGGTGAACGGCCCGCCGATGCCGGTGCGCTTGTCGCGCGGCATCCAGCAGCGGGTTCGGTCGGACATTTCCAGGTGCGCATCCCCGCCCCCCATGAAGTCGAGCACCAGCAGCCCGCGCCCCGCGAGGGCCGCCCGGGCCTGCCGGAAGTAGCGGATGAGCGTGGCCCGATCGGTGAACACCCAGTAGGAGAAGTTGAGCGCCACCACGAGGTCGGGACGGCGCGAGCGATCGGGCCGCAGGTTGAGCACATTCGCGCACACCAGCGACAGGCGGGCACGCTGGTCGGCCGTGAGGCGCGAGGCCACGTGCGTTTGCGCCCAGCGAAGGGTGGGCCGGTGCAGGTCCACGCCCACGCAGGTGCGGTCGGGTCGGGAGGCGACCCAGGCCGCGGCCACCTCACCCGTGGCGGCGAAATCCTCGCGGAGGTGCAGCGCGTGCCGCCCGCGCAGGTCGCGATACACTCGCGACACGAACGCCACCTCGCCCGCCGGGTTCTGAACGGCGTGCCGGTAGAGCAGGTGCCGATCGGCGCAGGCGGCGGTGAGCGGGCGGGGTTTGGCTCGTTTCGTGGGCATCAGGGCAGTGTAGAAGCAGGCCGGGTCGCGTTCGTTGCCGCGCAACCAACGGGCACGAGGGGTTTCCATGGGTTGCCAGCGCACATTCTCGGGCCTCGCCATGCAGCCCGGCGATGCGGAAACGGCACAACGCCCCGCCACGCTTTGCGCTGCCGCTGGGCAAGGCCAAACTCGCCGATAGAATCGGGACTCCCCGGCGCAGGCCCTGGGATGAATGTGTTCGGCCCTGCTCAAGCAAAGGTCTCTGCCATGAAACTCTCGATGATCGGGACGGGGTATGTCGGCTTGGTCACCGGCGTCTGCCTGGCCAACTGCGGCAACGACGTGGTCTGTCTGGACGTGGACCCGCGCAAGATCGAGATGCTCAAGGGCGGCAAGAGCCCCATCTACGAGCCCGGCCTTGACGACCTGCTCGAGCGCAACATCTCCTCCGGCCGCCTGCGCTTCAGCACCGACGCCTTCGACTCCCACAAGGATGCCGACATGTGCTTCATCTGCGTGGGCACGCCCTCCGACGAGCGCGGCCACACCGACATGACGTACATCCACTCCGCCGCCGACCAGGTGGCCGAGGTGCTCATCAAACTCGGCCCCTCCGCCAAGCCCAAGGTGATCGTCGTGAAGAGCACCGTGCCCGTGGGCACCACGCTCATGGTGAAGAACCGCATCCGCGAGAAGGTCGGCCCCAACATCAAGTTCGAGGTCGCCAACAACCCCGAGTTCCTCAAAGAGGGCGCGGCGATCGAGGACTTCAACAAGCCCGACCGCGTGGTCTGCGGCGTGGAGAACGAGGCCGTGGGCGAACGCATGCGCGATCTCTACGACCCCTTCGTCCGCAACGGCCACCCCATCCACATCATGGACATCCTCTCCAGCGAGATGGTCAAGTACGCCAGCAACGCCATGCTCGCGTGCAAGATCAGTTTCATCAACGAGATGGCCAACCTCTGCGAGGCCTACGGGGCCAACGTGAGCCGCGTGCGCGAGGGCATGTGCGCCGACAAACGCATCGGCAACCAGTTCCTCTACCCCGGCCTGGGCTACGGCGGCTCGTGCTTCCCCAAGGACACGCTCGCCTGCATCATGATGGGCGAGAAGAGCGGCGTGCCCACGCCCGTGAACAAGGCCGTGCACGACCTGAACCAGGCCCAGCGCGTGCGCTTCTTCGGCAAGATCATGTCCCACTTCAAGGCCAAAGACGCTCCCGGCGGCCTCACCGGCAAGACCATCGCCTTCTGGGGCATCGCCTTCAAGCCCCGCACAGACGACATCCGCGAGGCCCCCGCTATCACACTCATGCGCAAGGCCCTGTCCTACGGCGCGCGAGTCAAAGCGTTTGACCCCGTCGCCAACGAGAACGCACGGCGCGAACTCGGCCCCGCCTACGAGATTTTCGACGACATGTACGCCGCGGCCGACGGCGCCGATGCCCTGGTCGTCTCCACCGACTGGGACGACTTCAAGAGCCCGGACTTCGCCCGTGTGGGCCAGAGCATGAAGAGCCGCGTGCTCTTTGACGGGCGGAACCTCTACCGCCCGCAGCAGATGAAGGACCTGGGCTTCAGCCACTACTCCGTGGGCCGGGCCCCGGTCATCGTGGGTTAGAGCCGCGCCGACAGGCCGAACCCCGCGCCCACCGCCCACCAACAGCCGATAACCTCCCGGCATGAAGCGCTCGCGGGCCATCCAGGTGAAGCGCGGCACGCGGGCCGCGAGGATGACGCGTCTGCGGCTCGTGCTGGGCTTCACGGCCGCCTTCGCCGTGGCCCTGCTCTGGGCCTTCGGCCGCCTCGACCAGTTCGAGAGCCGCACGCAGGACTGGCGGCAGTGGTACTTCTGGAAGCGCGACAAACCCCCGTCCAAAGAGATCGCGGTGGTCGCCATCGACGACCGATCGCTCACAACCGTCGGGCGCTGGCCGTGGGAGCGCGAGAAACTGGCCGCCCTCATCGACGAACTCCGACGCGCCGACGCGAGCGTGCTGGCGCTCGATATTCTCCTCTCGAACGTCCAGAAACCGCGTGAGGTGAACCGGGTCCGTGCCCCGAACGTGAACCAGGCGCACGTGAAGTGGGACAACCTCGCGCCGGACGCCGCGGGCGGCGAGAGTGCCCGGACCGGCCTCATCAACGACGACCAACTCCTCGCCGACGCGATCTACACGCACGGGCGGGTCATCCTCGCCAGCGGCTTCACCTTCCGGGCCCGGGCCGCCCTCGATGCCCAGGGTCAGGACGCTGCGGGCAGCGCCCCCGCCGCGGGCACCAACGCCGTGGCCGGGGGCGAACGCCTGCGCGTGCCCCTCTCCAGAGTGCTGGCCACGCTCGCGGCCTCGCCCGAGTTGCTGGAAATGAACGAGGATGATGCCGCGCTGGCGCTGGGCAAACGCGTGCTGGGCAGCGCGCTGGAGGGCCTGACGCGCGGGCAGGAGTTCACCGACCTGCGCGACCAACTCCGCGCCGCCAAGACGCTCCTCACCAAGGGCATCGAGAGTTCCGCGAAAATCCCCGAGACCGCCCCCGGAACGCGCCCGCGCCCGTGGGTCGGCTCCATCGAGCCCAGCCCCCCAATCGCCGTTCTCGCCGAGTCCGCGGCCAAACTCGCCAACGTCACCTTTGACAGTTACGACCCCGACGGCCTCACCCGCCGTATTCCCCTGTGGATCGAGCATCAGGGCCGCCTGTGGCCCAACCTGGGCCTGGCCGCCATGCTCGAGCATCGGGGCATCGCGCTGAGCGATGTCTCGTTCACCGACACGCAAACAATCATCAAGGTCCCCGGCGGAGCCGTGCTGCGGCTGCCCATGCTGCGTGACCGCCTGCTGCGGCAGACGATCGTCGACGGCCTGCACTACATCACCTGGCCTCGCGGACGCCGGCGCGACGAGCAACTCTTCTTCCTCGTCGGCCAGCCCAAGTCCCGCCCGCTCGCCGCGGACACGCAGCCGCACGCCGGACCGACCCCGGGCACGCACGCCCTCGAGTCCCCCGCCGATGCCGACGACAGCCCGGACGAGCCGCGCGGCTGGGAACTCCAGTTCTTTGATCTCGCCAACGCCCGCCCCAACGAGGTCTCGGCGGGCTACTGCCTTGAACCCATGCGCCTGGCCGAGGGTGTGCGCGAGAACCTCAACCAACTCGCCACGTTCGCCGGGTACATCGCCAAGACCGGGGCCACACCCGCCGAGCGCGGCGTGGCCCTCGCCAAGGCCGCTCGAGACCTGGCACGCCTCGACGGCGACGACGGAAACTGGACCACCCTCTGGAAGGCCGTGGAGGCCGCGTACGAACCCGTGTTCAATGACACCTACGAGTACCTGCACGGCGACTTCGGCATCGACCCCGCCACGCCCGACGAGCAGCGCAGCGAGCAGGACCGCGCCGCCATCAGCCTCGCCCGGAGTTTCCTCGCGGGTTCGCCCCACGCCATGGCCCAGGTCCGCCTCGCGCGCG
>CAZNEU010000171.1:0-5320 GCA_964571915.1 uncultured Phycisphaeraceae bacterium | reverse complement strand
CGCCACGCGGCATTCCGCATCGCTGCCTACGGCTGCGCCTCCATCGCCATCCTCTCCCTCTGTGCTTGGTGCGTCAGCGCCCGCTGGACCATCTTCCGCATGACCCAGTTCGGCGACTCCATCGGCCTGAGGCGCGGCACCCTCTTCTACCTCTGGACCAACGCGCCCGCGCGCCAACGCACCGCCGCACGCAACAACCTTCCCCTCACCCCGCAATGGGACTGGCACATCGCCGACCCCAAGCCACCCATGACGTGGTGGTCCGGCCTCTACTACTCCAGTGGCAGCGGCCGCGCCATCGTCACCGTCATCCTGTGGCCCATCCCCCTCCTCTCCACCGCCACCGCCTTCGCCCTCTGGCGGCACTCGCTCCGCCGCCCACACCCCGATGCCTGCCCGCGCTGCGGCTATCGCCTCACCGGTCTATCCGCCACCACGCCCTGCCCCGAGTGCGGCAGCGCAGACCCGCGCAAGTCAACGGGTTGATCGCGCTCTCTCGCCACAGCGACCGAGCACCCACGGGTAGATATCGCCCCGCTCTCGCTCAGTTCCTCGCGCCCACCGACTCCACCGCCGAGTGCTGATCGAGGTTCAGGTACACGATCTCGCCGTCGTCCTTCTTCAGCACCAGCCGGTCCAGCCACAACTTATCGTCTTTGCCGTGCGCGTACCACGAGCCCGTCTTGCTCTGCTCGTAGCGCACCACCACGCCCTCCACCGTCGCGCTCAGACTCGTGTTGTTCGCGGGCCGCGGCACCTGCTGCACCACTCGCACACGCTGCCCCGCCTCGTATGTTGCAGTCGCCGAGGCGACCCGCCGCTGTTCGTCTTGAAGGCTCATCGGCCCAGTGTAGGAACCGGCACGCCGGGTACCCCGGCTCTCCGAGCCGGCCTTCGCTTCGCGTCCATAGACCGCTTGCAAGCCGCCGCGCACCCGTCTGTTTGTGCCTGCTAACATTGCGACGGTGAGTCTTGCGCTGTCATCCTGGTGGTTCCCGGCTCTGGCCGCGTGGGGCATTTGGGTCCTCATCGCGCACTGGCTGAGCACAAACCCCAAGGGCGATCCACTCGGCGGCGTGGCCTTCGCCGTCAACGCGCTGTATTGCCGTCTTTGGCACGGCGTGCGCTACGAGGGGCTGGAACACCTGCCCCGCCCGCGCACATCCCCCGTCGCGCCCGATGCCCCGGTGGGCGTTGCCGGCGGCCTCATCGTGGTCGCCAACCACACCGCCGGCATCGACCCGCTGGTGGTGCAGAACGCCTGCCGCTTCTACATCCGCTGGATGATGACCGAAGAGATGCGCATCCGCCCCCTCAACCCGTTCTGGGACTGGATCGGTGTCATCTTCGTCGGGGCCGACGGAACCCGCGCCGGTGCCTCCGAACTGGCCGCCCTGAAGACCGCCCTGGGCGTGGTGAAGAGCGGCGGAGTGCTGGGCATCTTCCCCGAGGGGCGCATCGCCCGCCCCCACAACCAACTGCACACCTTCCAGCCCGGCCTGGGCTTGATCGTGGCGCGGGCCAACGCCCCCGTGCTGCCCGTCATCATCACCGGCACGCCCTTGCGCCCCACTTGCTGGAGTTCCCTCTTCTTCCCCAGCCGCACGCGCGTGCGCTTCCTGCCGACAATCGACTACCGGGGCCACAAGCCCGCCGCGATCGTGGCCGACCTGCACCGCCGCTACGAAGCGTGGACGCTCTGGCCCCCCGCCCCGCCCGCCGATGCCCCGCCTCAGTGATTCGCGGTGCCCGCGAGCGGGAACTTGCCGCACAGCGCGGCCACCCGGCCCCGCACGCGCTCCGCCACGCCCGTATCGCCGGTGCTCGAAAGCACCTCGTCAAACCACGTGGCGATGGTCTCCATCTCGCCCACGCCGAAGCCGCGCGTGGTGGTTGCCGGGCTGCCCAGCCGCACCCCGCTGGTGAACCTGGGCGGGCGCGGGTCGTTGGGAATGCCGTTCTTGTTCGTAATCAGCCCCGCCGTCTCCAGCCACTTCTCCGCATCCGCGCCCGTCAGGTCCGCGCTCTTGGGCCGCAGGTCCACCAGCATCAGGTGGTTCTCCGTTCCACCCGTGGTGATGCGATATCCCCGCCTCGTGAGCGCCGCCGCGAGCGCCTTCGCGTTGCTCACCACCCGCGCGCAGTAATCCTTGAACTCCGGCCTCAGCGCCTCGCCGAACGCCACCGCCTTGGCCGCGATCACGTGCATGAGCGGCCCACCCTGCACGCCGGGGAACACCGCCTTGTCGATCTTCTTCGCCAGGTCTTCGTCATTGGTCAGGATCAGCCCGCCGCGCGGCCCGCGCAGGGTCTTGTGGGTCGTGGTCGTCACCACGTGCGCGTGCGGAAACGGAGACGGGTGGCTGCACCCGCCGTGCGTACACAAACCGGCGATATGGGCCACATCCGCCAGCAGCACCGCCCCCACCTCGTCCGCGATCGCGCGGAACCTGGCGAAGTCGATCACACGCGAGTACGCCGAGTAGCCGCACATCAGCACCCTGGGCTTGTGCTCCAGGCACACCGCCCGCACCGCGTCGTAGTTGATGCGCTCAAACTCCGCGTGCCCGGCCTCGTAGTGCAGCGGGTAGAACACCGGCTTGTGGTACACCCCCGAAAAGTTGATGCTCATCCCGTGGCTCAGGTGCCCCCCGTCCCTCAGCACCAGGCTGCAGAACGTCTCCCCCGGCCTGAGCAGCGCCATGAACGCGGCCGTGTTCGCCTGCGCCCCCGAATGCGGCTGCACGTTCGCAAACTTGCACCCGAACAACGCCTTGGCACGCTCCCGCGCCACCGTCTCGATCTGGTCGTGAAAAACACACCCGCCGTAATACCGCGCCCCCGGGTACCCCTCGGCATACTTGTTCGTGAGCCACGACCCCATCGTGTGCATCACCGCGGGCGACACGTGGTTCTCGCTGGCGATCAGTTCGATCGTCGTCTCCTGCCGCGTCCGTTCCTTCTCCATCCACCCGGCCACCTCCGGGTCGGCGGACCGGAGCAGGGCGAGCAGACCATCCGCAAGCGCATCGTGAGCCATGGCCAATGCTACGGGCCGCCTACAGCCTTTTCAGCGCATCCACCAGCGCATCAATATCCTCGCGCGTGTGCGCGGCACTCACCTGCACCCGCAGCCGCGCGTGCCCCTCCGGCACCACCGGGTAACCAAAGCCGATCACGAACACGCCCAGTTCCAGCAGGCGCTTGCTCATGGCGATGGCCTTGGCTGTGTCGTGCACGATGATCGGGCAGATGGCGGTGGGCGAGGCCAGCACGTTGAACCCGGCGGCACCGATCGTCTCGCGCGCATGCTTCACGTTGTCGCGCAGGCGCCGCACGCGCTCCGGCTCGCGCAGCAGAATCTCGATCGCCTTGGCCGCCGAGCACGCCACCGTCACCGGCAGCGCGTTCGAGAACAAGGTTGGCCGGCCCCGCTGCACCAGCATCTCGCAGACGCGCCGGCTGCCGGCCACAAACCCGCCCGCCGCCCCGCCCAGGGCCTTGCCCAGCGTGCCCGTGAAAATATCGACCCTGCCTTGGGTACCCGAATGCCCCACTCGGAGAGTGGGGGTACCCAATCCGTCCACCATCCCCCAGTGCTCGTGCGTCCCCCGACCCCGCTCCCCCATCACCCCGTGCCCGTGCGAATCATCCACCACCAGCACCGCCTCATACCGGTCGCACAGCGCCCGCATCTTCGGCAGGTCCGCGATCGATCCCTCCATGCTGAACACACCATCCGTCACCACCCACACCACGCCGGCCACATCCGTGTTCGCACGCGCTTCGTGCAGGCGAGCCTCCAGCCCGGCAAGGTCGTTGTTCTTGTACACGCTCTTGTGTACGCCCTTCTTGATCACCGTCGTGAGCCGGATCGCGTCGATGATGCACGCGTGGTTCAGTTCATCCGACACGATCGTGTCGCCCGGTTCGCACAGCGTGGGGAAGAGCGCCTCCGCCGCCGTCCATGCGCTCACAAACGTGTACGCCGCCTCCGTGCCCATCAGCCGCGCGATCTGCCCTTCCACCACCTCGTGCGGGGCGAACGTGCCGCAGATGAACCGCACGCTGGCCGTGCCCGCGCCATAGTCCTTCAGCCCCTTGTGCCCCGCCTCCACCACCTCCGGGTGGTTCGCCAGCCCAAGATAGTTGTTGGAGCAGAAGCACAGCACCTCGCGCACCACCCCGTCGGGCATCCGCACGCGCACACGCGCATCCATCGGCGAGTCGATCACGCGCAGGTGCTTGTACTGGCCCGAAGCGCGCAGCCCGTCGAGCACCGATCCCAGCCGCGTTTCCAACTTCAACATGCCCTGCTCCGTTGTCGCTTCCCCGCCCCCCCCCGCCCCCGCCCAGTGTACGACCACCCCTTCCATCGGGTACCCCTGCCTCTTGGGTACCCCCACGCTCCGCGTGGGGTCCATCCGAAACCAAACACCACCGTCGAACGTAGACTGGTGGTGCCGGTGCGCGTCGCCCCGGCCCGGACCCCAACCGTTCCCTCTCACCCCGCACCCTCCTCACCTTTCGGAGCCTCCCATGCGTCAACTTGCTCTCGCCGCGTCCGCCCTTGTTCTGTCCGCTGGCGGCCTTGCCATCCTCGCGGGCATGGGCTCCGCCACCACCGCTGCGGCCACCACCGCCGCCGCGCAGGCCGATGCCTTCGAGATCGACACGGTCCACTCGTTCGTCTTCTTCAAGGTGCTGCACAAGGGCGTGGCCTTCAGCGGCGGCCGCTTCAACGAGATCGCCGGCACGTTCAACCTCGACGCGGCCAAGCCCGAGGCCAGCACCGTGCGCCTCACGCTCAAGGTCGATTCCATCGACACCGCCAACGGCAAGCGCGACCAGCACCTCAAGTCCGGCGACTTCTTCTCCGCCAAGGAGTTCCCCCAGATCACCTTCACCTCCACCGCCGTCAAGGCCGGCTCCGAGCCCGGCACCTTCGAGGTCGGCGGCGACCTCACCATCCGCGGCACCACCAAGCCCATCTCCATCAAAGTGAAGGAAACCGGCCGCACGGCCGACAACGCGGGCGTGTGGGCCGAGTTCACCGTCAAGCGCTCCGACTTCGGCGTGAACTTCATGGTCGGCAAGGGCCTGGGCGATGAGGTCTCGCTCCAGGTCTCGCTCGAAGGCGGCAAGTAACGGCCTTGGGTACCCCGCACGCCCTGTGAGGTGCGCACGCCCGGCACTCGCCGGGCGTCTTTATTCCCGCCCGCTCACGCCACCAGCAACAATGCCCCATGGACCCGATCGTGCAGAACATCCTCCTGGGTATCGCCCTGCCGCTGGCCCTGGGCACCACGGGCTTCGCGCT
>CAZNEU010000170.1:0-5809 GCA_964571915.1 uncultured Phycisphaeraceae bacterium | reverse complement strand
GGTCCGTCGGCGGCGCGGCCCGCACCGGCGGGCAACCGGGCGTGCCCAGAAGATCCACCCGGGCGCCCAACCGCCCCGGCAACTCCGCCAGGTCGCCGATGGGCCGCTGCCGCATCCGCTCGTTGCCGTCGATCACGATGGATGCGCCCGCGGGTGCCAGCAGCGCCGCGGCGGCCAGAAACCGCGTGGCCGTTCCCGAGTTGTGCAGGTTCAGCGTGATTGTCTCGCCGGCCTTGATTTTCCACGTTCCACCCACGCCGCGCACACGCACCGCCGGGGCCGCGGCAGCACCGCTCTCTCTCCCCACGGCCGCGCCGGCCTGCACATGAATCTCCGCGCCCAGCCGCCGCAAGGCCTCGATCATGACGCGAGCGTCATCCGCATCCACCAGCGGGCCACGCAGCACGCTCTCACCCTTGGCCAGGGCCGCCAGCAGCAGCACGCGATTCGTGATCGACTTGGACCCGGGCGGCCGCACGACGGCATCAAACGGTCGCGCCAGCGGCGGCACGCGCAGAACCGGCGGCAGCGCGGCGGGCGACAGGTCCGGCAGATCGAGCAGCGAGGGTGGCGGTGGCTCAGGGCGTCTGGGCATCGCGAGTGTCCGATCTCAACGGTCGTCGCTCTCGCGGGCCTTGAGGGGGACCTTCACCACCTCGTCCTTGCCCGCGCGCACCAGCGTGATCTCGACCACGTCGCCCGGCTTGGCCGCGCGCAGGAACGGCATCCACTCCTCGATGCCCTTGATCTCCTTGCCGTCCCACTTGGTGAGTCGGTCGCCCTTCAGAATGCCGGCAAGGGCCGCGGACGTGCCGGGGAACACGTCGCCCACGAGCACGCCGGGCTGGTTGTCCTGATAGTCGCCGGGGGCGATGCCGAAGCGCACGCGGATCGGCATCGGGCGTGGCTCGTCGCCACCGGCTGGCGGCGCCGCGGTCGCGGTGGTGCCGGCCGCGGGATCAGGGCGAACGGGCATGGTCTTGCCCACGCCCGTGGTGAACCGGAGCGCATCGGGTCGGGCCGCGAAGATCTCGGCGATCTCGACCACGGTGTTCACGATCCGCACCGCGCCGTGTACGTTGACCGTCCAGTAGAAATCCTGGGGCGTGTGATACTCCGCGTGCAGGCCGGTGAAGAAGAAGAGCACGGGCACGCTGGCGGAGAAGAAACTCGCGTGGTCGCTGGGCCCGCGCCCGTTGTAGGGCACGCCCTCGCTGTCGCGCGTCCGCACCTTGAGGCCGCTCCGCGCAAAGACGGGGTCGATGAGGTCCGCCAGCCCTTCGGCCGAGCCGCCCCCGCCCACATCAAACTTGTCTTCGCGCAGGCGACCGATCATGTCCATGTTGAGCATGAGGTAGGTCTTCTCCGCCGCGATGGGGGAGTTCTTCACGAAGAAGCGCGAGCCGATCAGGCCGGCCTCCTCGGCGGAGAAGCCCACGAACACGATCGACCGGACGTTCGCATCGGCGGGCAGGGCCTTGTATTTCTCGCTCAGGCGCTTGGCCGCCAGCAGCACGCCCGCCGTGCCCGAGGCGTTGTCGTCGGCACCGGGGTGCAGTTTGCCCGCGGCGTTGGGGTCGCGAGATCCGCCCGCCGTGCCCATGCCAAGGTGGTCAAAGTGGCCGCCGATGACAATGAACTCATCCGCCAAGGGGCCCTTGCCCGCGAGCACCGCGCCCACGTTGTCCGTGAGTTTGGGCACCTTGGTGGCCTGCACCTCAATCGCCACGCGCGAATCGGCAAGGTCAACGACGCCGCCCTTCTCGTCCGCCGCCTTGGTCAACTCCGCCAGTTCCTCGCCGGAAAGCCGCGTGAGCACCGAGGCCTGCTCAATCGTGATGAACACGGCCGGAATGGTCAGGGGCGGTGCAAACCGGTTCGCCCCGCCGCGCGGCAGGTCGAGCGAGTTGACCCGCGGATCGTCGGCCCCCGGCGGGTTCACCACGATGATCCCCGCCGCGCCCTTGTTCACGGCCCGCTCAAGTTTGGGCGCCAGCGAGGCCGCCACGGTCCAGCCGCTCTCACCCGCTGGCTGCCACTTGCTCTTGCCCTCGGCGTTCTTGGGCTCGTAGCGCAGCACCAGGGCCACCTTGCCCTTCAGGTCGGTGTCCTTCGCGTAGGTGTTGTAATCCGAGGGTCCGCCGTCGATGCTGTAGCCCACGAAGACGATCGGCCCCTCCACCTTGCCCGAGCCGGACTGGGGCAGGGGCACAAAGTCCTTGCCCGCCGCCAGCGGCATCATCGGCACGTTCGCACCCGCCCCCCCCAGCGCGGCGTTCGCGGGCAGGAAGGCCACGCTCTGCGCGTCATACCGCGTGGTGGACCCGGCCTCGAACTGCTGGCGGAAACTCGCCCGCGGCGTGAGCACGCTGGTGCCGTCGGCCGCCTTCACCTCGCCGGGGAATACCGGCGAAAGGCCGTACTTCTTGAAGTAGAACTCAACGTATTCCGCCGCCAGTTCGCTGCCGCGCGTGCCGGGGGCGCGCCCCTCGAAAAACTCGTTGGCGAGCGAGACGATGTGCTGGAGACACAACCGCTCATCGGCCGAGAGCGCGGTCAGCACCACGGAAGGATCGGCCGCGGCCGGCGCGAGCGAGCCGGGCTGATCCGCGGCCGGGGCCGCGGGCGCGACGGCCAGGAAGGCCAGGCACGCGCCGGAGAGGGCCGCAATGGACAGCACGCGAACAGAGAGCGGAAAGCGGATCGACATATCTGGAACCTTTCACAATCGCGCCGGAATCGGCAGGGCGATCGTAGTGGTAGGCTCAGGGCGGGGGCAATGGCATTCTGTCGATCAGCAGACGTTGAGCCGGCCGTCGCGGTTCCAGTCGCCCCCATGGCCCTTGATCGAACAACGCCACATCAACCCACCTCTTCCGTGTGGCACACGCAACGGCACCGGCCGCCGCGGCCGCCCAGAGACGGATGCCACGAGTCGCGGGGGATGGTCGGCCAAGACCTTCCACAAGGGGCCTGGGCTCTGTCTGACGGATGCCTTGGGTGGTGCCGGCTCTCCGACCGCAGGCGCGCCGTGGCGGAGCCGGCAATGAAACCCGCAGGAATCCGGCTCGGCTCGGCGAGCCGAGGTACCCGGAAACGATCCGTCAGACAGAGCCTAACCTCTCCTCCCGCAACCAGTTACGGGTATCATCGGTCGCGGCGTTGCCCTTCGCATTGGCCTCCTTCTGAGGAGTTGGAACGTGCTCAAGTCGCTTGGCCTGCCGTCCGTGCGTTCTGCCGCCCTTGTTGCCGTGCTTGTCGGATCGTCCGCGTCTGCAACCCTGGGCGCGACCGCCATGCAGCCCTCCAAAGAGACCAAAGAGGGCGAACTGGTCCGCGACTTTGTTCACTATGTGCGCATCGACCGCACCGACCTCGCCAAGCGTTACGGCGAGGCCCTTCTCAAACGGCTCGCACCCCCCTTCGGCCCGGCCACGCCGGAAGAGGCGATGACACTCGCCGACTTTGTGGCCCTGGTGGAGCAGGGCGGCGAGGTGCAGCGCTTTGAGGAAGCCGCCGCACGGGGCCAGCGTGTCGGCGACCTGGAAGTGGTGGCGGCCAGACTGCTGAAGGCGTTCGAGACCGGCAAACTGGAGCAGGCCCGCGACCCGGATGAGGTGGCGCGCAACATCGCGTTTCTCACGGGCGAGCAGCGGGCGCGGCTGATTGCCCGCGAGCGGCTCGCGTTCGCGGGCGAGTACGCGGCGCCGCAGTTGCTGGCGGCGCTCACGAACCGCACGAACCCGGCCCTGTCGGCGGAAGCCCGCCAGTTGCTGAGCGACATGGGCAAGCAGGCCGTGATGCCGCTGGCCGCCGCGCTGGCGAAGTTGGACCCGACAAGCCAGGAGCAGGTGGCGGCGGTGCTGGGGAACATTCCGTACCGGGCCTCGGTGCCGTTTCTGGCCGACACGATGCAGCGGACCACCTCGGCGAGCGTGAAGGCGGCGTGCGCGAAGGCGGTCCGCACGATCGAGGGCGGGACGAACACCGGGACGGGAACAGCGCGGCTGTTCACGGAACTGGGCGAGGCGTATTACGGTGAACCCGCGAGCCTGACGAGTTTTCCCGGCGAGGCCTTCCAACTGACCTGGAACTACGACCCCAACACCGGCCTCGTGGCCACACCCATCGACACGCGCGTGTACCACGAGGTCGTGGCGATGACGCTGGCCGAGCGGGCTCTGGCGGCAGATGCCACCAGCGGCGATGCCCTGGCCCTGTGGCTGGCGGCCAACCTGAAACGTGAACTGGAGACGCCGGCGGGCTACGAGAACCCCGCCTGGGGCAAGGACAAGCGCGGCGCGATGTACTACGCGGTGTCGGCCGGGACACGCCCCATGCAGCGCGTGCTGGCGCGTGCGATGGACGACCGGAACACGCCCCTGGTGCGCACGGCCATTGCCGCGCTTGCAAGCAGCACCGGCGCGGGCACGATGGTGGACACGGCCGAGCGCAACGCGCTGATCGAGGCCCTGCGCTACCCGAACCGGCGTGTGCAGACGGAGGCGGCCCTGGCCCTGGCGGGGGCTTCGCCCGCGACAACGTTCGACGGCTCCGACCGCGTGGTGCCGGTCCTGGGCAGCGCGATCCGCGATGCGGGCACGAGGTTCGCCGCCGTGATCGCGACGGAGGTTGAGAACCAGCAGAGCCTGGCGAACGTGGCGCGGGGCCTGGGCTACACGGTGCTGCCCGCCGGCAGCACGCTGGAGGCGGTGGAGGCGGGCCTGGGCGATGCGCCGGGTGTGGACCTGGTGCTGCTCGACCTGCCGGCCAAGGGCACGGAGGCCGCCATCACCGCCGTGCGCGGCAACACACGCTTCGCGGCCACGCCGGTGCTCGCGCTGCTGGCGCAGGCAGACTTCAACGAACTGGGCACACGCTTCAACCGCGATCCGGGCGTGCGGCTGGTGCGCGCGGGCACGCAACCGGCGCAGCAGGCCGAGGCGGCCACCCAACTGGTGGCGACGGCGGTCGGGGGTGAGGTGTCGGCGGCCGAGGGCACAACGTATCAGGACCGCGCGCTGGATGCCCTGCGGAACCTGGCGATGGCCTCCAATCCGGTCTACAACGTGGCCGACGCGGCGGGCCCGCTGGTGGCCGCGCTCAACACGGCCAAGGGCGGCCTCAAGACGCGGATCGCCGAGGTGCTGAGCCACGTGAGCGACAAGCGCGTGCAGGTGGCCCTGATGGACGCGACACTGGCCGCCGAGGGCGACGAGCAACTCGTGCTGCTGGGGTACATGAGCGGCAGCGCGAGGCGGTCCGGGAACCTGCTGGACGACCGCCAGATCAAGGCGCTGCTGGAGCGGGCGGGCAAGGGGGAGGATGCCCTGGCCACGGCGGTGGCGGGCCTGATCGGGGCCCTGGGCCTGCCGAATGAGAGTTTGGTTCCGCTGATCACCGGCCGGTAACTCCGGCGCGCCCAACACCAACGCCTTGATTGAAACGCCCGCGTGTGGCGCGCGGGTTATCGCACGCGGGCGCGGGGCCACGGGGGCGCGGCGGGCAGCGCGTTTGTCTATGCGTTACAGGCCGACCCGAGACGCTGCGCGGGGCTTGCACGGCTGGATTCCGCATGTGAGTGTGTCGATGTTCCCACCCGCCGACGTGGGCACCGACGGGCACCCCCCGACCGGTCTCACAGCGGCAGCACCATTCGCCCACGGAAGACCGGGCCCGGAGCCCCGGGCCATCCGGACGCACTTGCAAGGAGTCTCTCTCATGATGAACCGTCGTACCAAGGCCTTCACGCTGGTGGAAATCCTGATCGTGGTCGTGATCCTGGGCATTCTCGCCGCGATCGTGATCC
>CAZNEU010000169.1:0-1538 GCA_964571915.1 uncultured Phycisphaeraceae bacterium | reverse complement strand
GGAACTGCGCGCGCAGGTCGGCATCAATGCCGGCCTGGAGCGCGGCCTGCTCTCGCAGGGCCGGATCGGCTCGCAGGCGCTGCTCAAACGCGGCGTGCGCGGCGGGGTCGAGGAGGCCGTCGAGATAGAGGTCAAGCTGGTCGTTCACGCGGCACCCTCCCCCCGGCCCGGCCCCGGGCCGCTGAGCGAGCCGAGCGCGTTTCGCAGCGCGGCACGGGCGCGGTACACATGGCTCATGGCCGTGCCTTCGGGGATGCCCAGACTCTCGGCGATCTGCGGGTAGGGCATATCCAGCACGGTGCGCATGACGAGGCAGGAGCGGGCGGTGTCGTCGAGGGCATCGAGCGCGCTGGCCAGGCGCGGGTCGCGGAAGCCGGCTCGGGTGTCGCCGCCGCTGGCCGAGAGGGGCGTGGGCGCACTCGCCACGGGGCCACCGAAGGATGACTGCGGGATGGACGCGGCCCGCTGGCGGTTGCGCTTGCGGCCCTCGTTGAGGGCGACAAAGCGGACGATCTGCCCGGCCCACGCCGAGAAACTCGTCCGCTTGTCGAACTCGTGCCTTTTGCCAAGGGCGATCACGGCTGCTTCCTGAACGATGTCGTACGCGAGCGTGCGGTCTTGAACAACGCCCACGGCGATGGCCCACAGGGCCTTGTGCGAAGCCTCAAAGAGTCGGCCGAACTCACCATCCGAGAGCGGTGTGGCCGACATCGCACCCCCCGGTCCCCCCGCACCCCGCCCAGCCGGCGGCCCGCGCTCCGCACCTGTTGACGCAACCCGAGCGCCTGCTGTGCCCCCGCCCCCCTGCGGGTCGGGGACATCGGGTGTGTGCTTCAGGATGTCGCTGGGGGGCCGCATCCTTGCAGAGTCTGACCGCTGTGCGGCAAAAGTGCAAGGTGGCGATGTTCGGGTGTTGTTGGCCATCGCGACAGGAACGCGGGGAGCAAAGGCCGGAGAATGAGCGTGCGGCGCGATGAATCCGTGGTAATCTTGATGGAAGCGCCCGCGTGACGTGGCACGGTTGCTGCGCTCGCTGCGGTGCGGTCGTTGGAGCGGGCATATGAAACGGTCGCTGATCGCGTGTGCGTGCGCGATGGCCTTTGTGGGTGTGCCGGCCCGGGCGCAGGTGCCGCTGGGGACGGCGTTCACCTACCAGGGCGACTTGCAGGATGCGGGCGCGCCCGTGGCCGGCACGTACACCATCACCTTCTCACCGGCGTTCACGGGCACGCCGTCGGTCGTGGTGATGGGCCCGGGCGGCGTCGACGGCCGCGTGATGAGTTACGGGGCGATCACGTCCACGAGCGCGACGATCTACGCGCGGGACCGAACCACCGGCGTGCTCGCGAGCAGCATCTTCATGTTCATCGCCATCGGGCCGGACTGATCCGCCCGCCGCTTCCCGCCTCCAGCCCGAAGGGCTGAGCGTTCGTAGCCGGGGCGTGGAGAGGCTCGCCGAAGGCGCGACCCGACACCCCCGGAAAGCGCCCTTTCTTTGATTCTGTTCGCCGTCGGGGCTCAATGCCCGACGGCGAACG
>CAZNEU010000168.1:0-1737 GCA_964571915.1 uncultured Phycisphaeraceae bacterium | reverse complement strand
CGGTGGTCGTGCAGCGCGTGGACCCGGCCAGCCCCACCACCCTGGTCGGCAGCGACATGGGCGGCAACCGCATCACGATCACCGTCTCCCGCTCCAACCGCACCCTCGCCCGGCTCGTGGCCCTCCGCACCCGCGGCATGGACGCGGCCTGGTACTTCCCGCCCGGCACCTCCGCGGCCAGCGTCTCCTTCGCCGACACGCCCGCGTTCGGAGTGGTGCCATGACCGCACCCTCAAACACATCACGGTGCGGCTCGGCTCGCCGCGGATCGATCTACGTGCTGGTGCTCATCACCGTTACGGCCGCCGTCACGATGGTCGTGACCGGCATGGCCCTGCAGCGGGTGTGGACCAAGTGGACGCGCCTCACCGCCGACCAGGCCGAGGCCCGCGTGCTGGCCCGCAGCGCGGTCGAACTGGGGACCCAGTACGTGAACTCCAACACCAACTGGCGAACCACGCTCGCGCCCAACGGCCAGTGGCTGACCAACGCCGCGCTGGGGCAAGGCACCATCACCGTGCTCGCCACCGACACCGTGGACAACAACATCGCCAACAACACCGACGACCCGCTCGTGCTCACCGGCACCGGTGTCGTCGGCCAGGCTCGGCAGATGACCAGCGTTACCCTCACGCCGGTCTTCCAGCCCATGCCCGTCCTCAGCACCAGCCTCTTTGCACTCACGAGCATCAACGATTTCAAGGCGAACGTCGTGTTCACAAGCGTGAATGTCGCCGCGAGCAACGGCAACATCATCGGCTCCGGCGGGTTGGTTGTGGCCCCGGTCGAGGCCTCGGGAACCATCACAGGCTCGGTGTTCATCAACGGCCAGACGGCGGGCGTGGCCGCGCGAACGCTGCCAACGTTCGCGGCGGCATCGGCGTTCTACACGGCCAACGGGACGTCGATCGTCCGAACCAACATTCCTTCGATGACCATCCAGAGGGTGCTGATATCGCCCGCCTCCAACCCCTACGCGGGGGCCGCCAACCCCAGGGGCATCTACCTCATCGACTGTGCCAACACGGCCCTCACGATCACCAACTGCCGGATTGTGGGCACCCTGATCATCACCAACTGCACGCAACTCACGGTCTCCGCGTCGGTCCTCTGGGAACCGGCCGTGGCGGGCTACCCCGCCCTCATGGTCAATGGCCCTCTGCGAATCACCGTCACCGCCAGTGCGCTGTCTGAAATCGCGCTGACCACCAACTTCAACCCCCCCAGCACGCCCTACAACGGCACCTCCAACCTCCTCACGACCGATTCCTACCCCTCGCAGATCCGCGGCATCGTCTACTCCAGCAACGACCTGACGAGCACGGGCTCCACGTCCCTTGCCCTTCAGGGTGTGCTGTTGTGCGGCGGCACCGCCACCCCGAACGGGACCTGGACCATCACCAGCGATCCCAACCTCGCCTCCGCACCACCCCCCGGCTTCCGCGCCGGCAGCACCATGGTGGTGCAGCCGGGCACATGGAGGCAGGCCGTGAACTGACGCGCCCCCTACGCTCGCGCATGACCCGCCACGAGCAGTTCCAGGCCTTCCGCACGCGCCTCAACGAGCGCATCCTCAACGAGGCGCCCGGGCGCGTCTCCGGCACGCTCAACACACGCCGTTTCTTCGCCCTGGACACCGCCACCTACAAGGCCGGCGCCCTCGACGTGCCCACCAAGGAACTCCTCGGCCTGGTCGCCTCCCTCGTGCTCCGCTGCGACGACTGCGTGGCCTACCAC